>JAFAIY010000662.1 GCA_019236485.1 Comamonas sp.
GAGCACAGCGTCATGGCGGCAGCGGCCACCCAGGTCAGAGGTGCGGAAAAAGCTGCGGCCACGGGCTGGCCACCTGGGTGCAGGGAATTGGAGCTATGCATAAAAAGTCTTGAACAGTTGGCACTGGCGTCCCCGCCAGATGCGACCCAAACCAGAAGCTCTCGCAAGCCCTGGCACATCTTTGGCCGGTATCCAGACTGATGCACTCACTGCCAGGCCTTCCCAAAGCGCGATGCGCTTCAGTGGCTGCGGTAGACAGCTTGGTTCTTCACCCGTGCACTCACTGTTGCGGGGGCAGTACATGCTGAGTCCGCGGGGATGCAGACCTCCATGTTTCCCGTTTAACTGCTGCGTCAGAACAACGCCGCGAGCACCAAAACACGCTATTTTAGCGATGCCGCATACTTGCACCGGCGCCCGCTGACTTGGGCGCTGTTTCGACCGATTGCCCCCACCGTGTTGTTCCACTCTCCGCTTCTGCAACTGCTGGCCAGCTTTTCCTGGCAGGAACTGCGCCAGCATCCCTGGCGCACGGCGACGGCCCTGCTCGCCATCATGCTGGGCGTGGCCCTGGGCTTTGCGGTGCATGTGATCAACCAGTCGGCTCTGGACGAGTTCTCGCGCGCGGTGCGCAGCGTCAACGGCCAACCCGATCTGCAGCTGCACGCCATGCAGGGCGGCTTGCCGCTGGAGCTGTATGCGCAGGTGGCGCAGACCCCGGGCGTGGCGGCCGCCGTTCCCTGGCTCGAGACCACGGTGCTGCTGCCCGCGGCGGGCACCGGCCGCGAACCGGCGGACGCGGGCGCCCGCGCCACCCAGGGCGCGGCCCAGGGCACGACGCTGCGCGTGCTGGGCAGCGATGCCACCAAGCTCGCGCCCGTGGCGCCAGCCCTGATGCCGCAGCTGTTTGCAGGCGGCGACCAGCTGGATCTATTCGCACCCGATGCGGTCTTCCTCAACGCCGCGGCGCTGCAGGCCCTGCAGCTGAGCCCCGAGCGGGCGCCCAATGCCGCCATGCACTGGCTGCTCAACGGCCAGTTGCTGACCCTGCGCATCGCGGGCACGGTCGCGGCCACGGGCGCTCCCGTGGCCGTCATGGACATCGCCGCCCTGCAGGAAAAGCTGCAGCGCTTTCAGCAGCTGGACCGGATCGATCTGCTGCTGGCCGACAGCGCCGGGCGCAGCCAGGTGGTGGCAAAACTGCGGACCCTGCCCGCCTGGCAGAGCCAGATACTGATCCAGCAGCCCGGCGACGAACAGCAGCGGGTGGGCCAGATGTCGCGCGCCTACCGCGTCAATCTCACGGTGCTGGCCCTGGTGGCCTTGTTCACCGGGGCCTTTCTGGTGTTCTCGGTACTCGCGCTCAGCGTGGCTCAGCGCGCGCCGCAGTTTGCGCTGCTGGCCGTGCTGGGCGCCACGCCGCGCCAGCGCCTGGCGCTGGTGCTGCTGGAGGCTTTGGCGCTGGGCGCCGTGGGCAGTGCGGCCGGCATTGCGCTGGGCAGCGTGCTGGCCTGGGGTGCGCTGCAGATGCTGGGCGGGGATCTGGGTGGCGGCTTTTTTGCGGGCGTGCAGCCGGCGCTGCAATGGAGTCCTGCGGCCGCTCTGGTGTTTGGACTGCTGGGCATCGCGGCCACGCTGGCCGGCGCCTGGTGGCCCGCACGCTCGGCCATGGACCTGCCGCCCGCCGCCACCCTCAAAGGCCTGGGCAGCGCGCATGAAACACCGTCGCGCTTCTGGCCCGCGCTGGCGCTGCTGCTGGCCAGCGCGGTCCTGGCCTTTATGCCGCCGGTTGCCGGCATTCCCTTGGCCGCCTATGCGGCCGTGGGACTGCTGCTGCTGGGCGGCATGGCGGCCCTGCCCTGGCTGCTGGGCTCCGTGCTGGGCCTGCTGCCGGCCGGCCTCTCCCGGCACCCGCTGAGCATGCTGGCGCTGGAGCGTGCCCGGCGCATGCGCGGCTCCACCACCGTGGCCGTGGGCGGCGTGGTGGCCAGCCTCAGCCTGGCCGTGGCGCTGACGGTGATGGTCACCAGCTTTCGCGGCAGCATGATGGAATGGCTCGATGCCGTGCTGCCTGCGCCGCTGTATGTGCGCGCCGCCGGCGGCTCCAGCCGCGTGGATGCGGCCCTGCTGCCCGCCGATGCCGCGGCGCGCATTGCGCGCCTGAGCACGGTCGACCATGCCCAGGCCATGCGCAGCAACACCCTGGTGCTCAGCCCCGAACAGCCGGCCATCAGCCTCTTGATTCGCTCGCTCAAGGGCGCACAGGCCCAGCAACTGCCCTGGGTGGCTGGGCCGCTGCGCACGCCGCACAGCGGCATACCCGTGCACATCAGCGAAGCCCTGGCCCAGCTCTATGGACTCAAGGTCGGCGACGACTGGCCCTTGCTCGCCCAAGCTTTCCGCCAGAACAGCAGCCCGCAGCCGGCCGCCTCGTTTTACATAGCCGGCATCTGGCGCGACTATGTACGCCAGTTCGGCGCCGTGGCCATGGACTGGCAGGACTATCTAGCGCTGGGCGGCGATGCGCAGCTCAGCGAGGTCGCCGTCTGGCCCACGGCGGGCGCGCAGCCGGCGGACCTGCACCGGGCCATAGAACAGGCGCTCAGCGTTCCTAACGAGCCGGCCCCGGTTCTGGAGTTTGTGAGCAGCGCGGCCTTGCGCGAGAGGTCGCTGCGCATTTTCGACCGCAGCTTTGCCGTGACCTACTGGCTGCAGGCCGTGGCCATAGGCATAGGCCTGTTCGGGATTGCGGCCAGCTTCAGCGCGCAGGTGCTGGCGCGGCGCAAGGAGTTCGGGCTGCTCGCCCATCTGGGTCTGACGCGCCGCAATGTGCTGACCGTCGTCGCGGCCGAGGGCCTGGCCTGGACCGGGCTGGGCGCCATCGCCGGCAGCCTGCAGGGCCTGGGCGTGGCCGTGATCCTCGTGCATGTGGTGAACCCGCAGAGCTTTCACTGGACCATGGAGCTGCGCCTGCCCCTGCTGCGCCTGCTGGGCCTGGCCGCAGCCGTGGTCCTGGCGGGGGTGATCACGGCCTGGCTGGCCGGGCGCCAGGCGGTGGCGGCCGATGCGGTGCTGGCGGTCAAGGAAGACTGGTAAGCAAGGGGCCGCATGCCCTGGAGCCGTGATGCCACGGCGCACGCCCATGCCCATACGCGCGCTCACGCTTTGTGCGTGCTCGCGGATCGGCTCGGCGCACAATGGCGGCTCCCTCTCTGCTTCCAGGAGTTCGTATGCAAATCCAGCCGTATCTGTTTTTCAATGGCCGCTGCGAAGAGGCCCTGAATTTCTACCAGCAAGCCATAGGTGCGCGAGTCACCGCCTTGATGCGCTTCAAGGATGCGCCGCCGGCACCCAAGGAGGCCTCGCCTCAGGACTGCGGCCCCGCCGCGGTGGCGCCTGAGAAAATCATGCATGCCAATGTGCAGATCGGCGAGACGCAGATCATGGCCTCCGACGGCATGAACGACGGCAAGCCCGAATTCAAAGGTTTTTCCCTGTCCATCAATGCGCCCAGCGACGAGGAAGCCGAGCGCATCTTTGCCGCGCTGGGAGACGGCGGCCGGGTGCAGATGTCCATGGGCCCCACGTTTTTTGCGAGCCGTTTCGGCATGGTGGCCGACCGCTTCGGCGTCATGTGGATGGTGATTGTTCCGCTGCCGGATATAGGCTGAAGACCCGGGCTCCTGGCCCACAGCACGAGCGCTTTGCGATGCGGAGAAGCGTCACAATGGCGCATGGTGTATCCGCCCCCGCTTTCCACCCCTTCGCAACCCGCGGGCCCGCGCCGTCAGGCCCTGCAGACACTGGCCGCGCTAGGCCTGGGCTGGGCCGGCCTGCCTTTGCCAAGCCTGGCCCTGCCGCTCAAGTCCCTGCAGTTTCCGCGCGACTTCGGCAGCCATCCGGATCTGCAGACCGAATGGTGGTACATCACCGGACAGTTGCAGGCGGGCGGCAGGCCCTGGGGTTTCCAGCTGACTTTTTTCCGCTCCCGCGTCGCCGGGACTCAGGCCCTGCACTCGCCTCTCGCGGCCAAGCAGCTGATCTTTGCGCATGCCGCGCTCTGCGATGTCCAGGGTCAGAAGCTGCGCCACGATCAGCGCATGGCGCGGGCCGGCCTGGGTCTGGCGGATGCCAGCGAGAGCGACACGGACGTCCATATCCAGGACTGGCGGCTCAAGCGCCAGGCGCTTGCGGGCCGGGACGCCACGCAGGCCAGCCATTACAGCGCCAGGCTCGCGGCCAAAGAGTTCACGCTGGCCCTAGAGTTTGATAGCACCCAGCCCCTGCTGCTTCAAGGCTTGAACGGTCTTTCACGCAAGGGACCGAAGCAGGAGCAGGCCAGCTATTACTACAGCCAGCCCCAGCTGCAGGTCGGCGGCAGCATCAGCGTCGATGGCCGGCAGCTGGCCGTCGAGCCCTCCGCGCACAACCGTGCCTGGCTGGACCATGAATGCAGCGCCGCCATACTGGACCGGGACGCGCAGGGCTGGGACTGGATAGGCATGAACCTCGACGATGGCAGCGCCCTCACCGCCTTCCATCTGCGGCGCCACAGCGGCGACGCGCTATGGGCGGGCGGCTCGTTCCGCGCACCCGGCCAAAGCGCACGGATCTTTGGCGTCGACGAGGTGCGCTTCGAGCCCCTGCGCTACTGGACCAGCCCCCATTCCCAGACCCGCTATCCGGTCGCCTGGCGGGTGCAGACTCCGGCCGGAGTTTTCGAGGTCCAGGCCCTGGTCGACGACCAGGAGCTAGACAGCCGTGCCAGCACCGGCGCCATCTACTGGGAAGGCCTGTGCGAGCTGCGGCGCATAGACGCCGATGGACGCGCCAGCCGCGCGGGCGGCGGCTACCTGGAGATGACCGGGTATGCGAATGCGCTGAAGCTTTAGGACCGGCCGACTGGGTCCGGTGGCGGCAAGGCCCAGGCCTGCCCGGGTCATGCGGCTAGCCGCGTGCAGCCCCCCTCCGCATGGCCCGCCCCGCCTAGTACTTGAAGTCGGCGCGCACCCAGAGCGTGCGCCCCGGCTCGTTGATGCGCTGGCCGCCCGGCAGGCCGAAGCCCGCATTGCCGGCCAGGTTCAGGTGTTCGGCATAGTTCTTGTCGAACAGATTGTCTATGCCTGCCGTGAGCTTGAGCTTGCGATGCACGCTGTAGCCCGCGTTGACGGAGAGCAGGCCGAAGCCGGCGCTGGGCCCGAAGTCCTTGCCGACCACATTGCCCTGGCCCGCTGCAAAGCGGTGCTGGGCCGCCACCACGCGCCACAGCGCACCGGCGCTCCAGGCGCCCTGGTGATAATCCAGGCCCAGCTTGGCCTCCAGCGGCGGCGTCTGCGGCAGCGGGCGCTGGTCCGTGGCGTTCCGGGCCCAGCTATAGGCCAGCGTGGCCTGGGCCGTGAGCGCCGGCGTCAGGCGGTAGCTGCCGCCCAGCTCGATGCCGGCGGTGCGCGCATTGACATTGCGCACCTGGGAAGACATGCCGCCCCGGTAGTCGAACAGCATGTAGTCCTGCACATAGCCCAGATAGGCCGAGGTCCATGCCTGCCAGTCCTGGGCCTTCCAGCTCGCGCCCACATCGATCTGCGTGGTCTTCTCCGGCTTGAGGCTGGCAAAAGCGTTGCCGCTGCTGGCGCTGCTGTTGCCGGGCGAGATCAGCTCCCAGTAGTCGGGAAAGCGCTGTACATGGCCAAGGCCCGCATACACGGTGGAGCCAGCGGCCAGCTCGCGCTCCCAGCGCACAAAGCCGCTGGGCAGAGCGCTGCGTTCACGTTGGTTGCTGGCCGCCGCATTGCCGGCGGCCATGCTCATGCCACCCATGCTGCTCGATGCATCCGGATAGCGCCAGGCCTGAGCCCGGTCCAGGCGCAGCCCGGCCACCAGCTTGTTCTCCAGGTCCAGCTGCCGGTTCAGCTCGGCAAACAGCCCCAGATTGCTGAACCTGGCATCGCGCATCCATGGCTTGCTGCCATATGGCTGCATGGCGCTGCCCGAGCGCTTGTCGTGCGGGCTGTTCATCGCATCCATACCGGTCAGCAGCGAGGTCGCGGGCGTCAGCTCCCAGGTTGCCGCCGCGCGCAGACCCGTGGTGGTGCGCCGCACATTGCTGGCCATGGGCATGGACATATGGCCGCTGGGCTTGAACGGCCGCAGGCTGAAGTTGTCCATCACATGGTCGGCCTGGTTGTAATAGAGCTGGGCCTCGAGCTTGCTCAGCAGGGGCGAGATCGCGCTCTTCTCGAAACGCAGTCCGGCGCTCTCGCGCCTGAAGCGCGTGCCGTCCATGCCGCGGCCGCCGTAGCGGGCCTCGCCGTCGCCGGTGCCCGCGGACAGCTCGATCAGGGTCTGGGCGTCGGGCGTGAAGCCCAGCGCCACATCGGTATTCCACTTGTCCCAGTGCGAGGGCACGATACGGCCGCTGCCGTCCTTGTAGTCCTTGCTTTGGGAGTGGTTGGCCGTCAGACGCAGGTAATAGCTTTC
>JAFAIY010000016.1 GCA_019236485.1 Comamonas sp.
CACGCACCGCTGCATAGTGCTGCGCGAAGCCGACGAGCGCTACGGCACCTGGCATCTGCAGCAGAACGGGCAGACGGCGAGCGTCAAGGTCTCGGGACCCATGAGCACCAACGATGGCGAAACCGCCCTGCTCTGGGCGCTGGACGGCCACGGCATTCTGCAGCGCTCGCAATGGGACGTGGCACCGTTGCTGGCCAGCGGGCAGCTGCAGCAGGTGCTGCCCGGTTGGCAATTGCCCGGCGCCGACATCTATCTGCTGCACGCCACGCAAAGCGAGCTGTCGGCACGCATCCGGGCGCTGTCGGAGTTCCTGCTGGCCTGGTTCGGCCGCAGCGAAAACCCGGCCGGAGCGTGAATCGCCAGCGCCTCCAGCCCTTACTGCGCGTGCTCCATCTGCTCCAGCAGCCAGTCACACAGCAGCTGCGCCGCACTGTCTTTGGCCCAGGCCTGGCGCGCCAGCAGGCAGTATTGCGAACCATCGGCCGCAAAGCCCAGCGGCGCGGCCAGCCGCCCGGCCTGCACATCGTCCTGCACCAGCAGCTGCGGCCCCACGGCCACACCCAGGCCGGCAGCAGCGGCCTGCAGGCTCAGGTAGAAATGCTCGAGTATCAAACTGCTAGCTGCTGGCGCAGACGGGATCTGGGTTTTCTGCTGTTTTGACCAATCAGTCCAGGCATGGGGCCGCGTCTTGCTGTGCAGCAGCGGCGCGTCGGCGCGCAGCCGGTAAGCGCCCCCATCCGCTGCATCGAAGAACTGGGCCAGTTTGCCCGGCTGGCAGACCGGCCCCACGCGCTCGGCGCACAGCGGCACGGCATGGGTGCTGCGGCCCCAGTCGAAATCGCTGCGGCGTATGGCCAGGTCCAGCCCCGCACCCCAGTCCACGGGGCCGCCGCCGGCCACCAGGTGGACGGTCTGCTGCGGGTAACGGGCCTGGAAGTCGCCCCAGCGCGGAATCAGCCAGCGCATCAGCAAAGTGGGCTCGCAGGACAGCAGCAGCGGCCGCTGCGCCACGCGCCGGCGCACGGCTTCGGCCGCCTCGGCCATGCGGGCCAGGCCCGCATGCACGCCGTCGAACAGCAGGCGGCCGTGGTCGTTCAGGTAGACGCGGCGGCTTCTGCGCTCGAACAGCGGCACGCCCAGCTGGTCTTCCACGGCCCGCACGGCGCGGCTCACGGCGCCATGGGTCAGGTGCAGCTCGTCGGCCGCGCGGCTGAAGCTCTCCAGGCGCGCCGCCGCCTCGAAGCAGCGCAGCGCCACCAGCGACGGCAGGGGCCGCACACCAGGCGCGTCATCCAACTGTGAATCCAACTCACTTTTTTCTTGAGAAATCATCGTTATTCAAATCATGGAGATCTGCCTAGAGTTCGCTTTCGACATGCATCACAAGCCATATCCGTTCAAAAACAGGCATGCAGGCATTGTGAATCCTACTCACCATCTTCATTTCATCCATGAATACCTGGCCCACCGTCATTCTTGTCACTACCCTGGCCGTCATCAGCCCCGGCGCGGATTTCGCCATGGTCACACGTACCAGCCTCATGGTCTCGCGCCGTGCGGGGCTGCTGGTCGCGCTGGGCATAGGCTGCGGCGTGCTGGTACATGTGGGCTATACGCTGCTGGGCCTGGGCGTGCTGCTGCACAGGCTGCCCTGGCTGTTTGCGGCCCTCAAATGGCTGGGCGCCGGCTATCTGGTCTGGCTGGGTATTTCGCTATGGCGCCAGGCGGGCGCGGTTGCCCGTGCGGACGCTGCCACGGCCGGGCTTGCAGCCAATCACTGGCGCCAGGGCTTTCTGACCAACGCGCTCAACCCCAAGACGGCGCTGTTCATCGTCAGCCTGTTCACGCAGCTGGCCAGGCCCGATGTGGCCCTGGCCACGCAACTGGCCCAGGGCCTTTTCATCGCCGTCGCCCATGTGCTGTGGTTTGCGCTGGTGGCCTGGTTCTTCTCCGCGCCCGCGCTGCAACCCAGGGTGCAAGCCATGCGCCCGTGGATAGACAAAAGCCTGGGCGGCGTGCTCATGGGCCTGGGCGTGCTGCTGATCGGCACGGCGGTGCCGCAATGACGCCGGCGCAAGATCTGCAAACTTCATAGCTGCCAGCGCTTTGCAGCATTGGGCCGAAGGCCGATTTCAGCATGAACAACCACTGACAACGGCAGCATCTGCAACACAAACGACAGCTTTGCTCAGGCCGGACATGCCATGCTTGTTCCTCAACAAACACAGGAGACAGGCATGAGCCAGGCACGCTACCCCTTTCCGGACTTGAACACCCTGCCCCAGGACATCAAGGACCGCATCCAGCAGGTGCAGGAAAAATCGGGCTTCATTCCCAATGTGTTCCTGGCCTTCGCGCGCCGCCCGGCCGAATGGCGCGCCTTCTTTGCCTACCACGACGCGCTGATGCTCAAGGAGGAAGGCAGCCTGGCCAAGGGCGAACGCGAGATGATCGTGACCACCACCAGCGCCGCCAACCAGTGCCTGTACTGCGTGGTGGCGCACGGCGCCATCCTGCGCATCTACGAAAAAAAGCCGCTGGTCGCTGACCAGGTGGCGGTGAACTACCGCAAGGCCGATATCAGCCCGCGCGAGCGTGCCATGCTGGACTTCGCCATGAAGGTCTGCCAGCACAGCCAGGAGATTGCGGACGCCGATTTCGAGGCACTGTACCCCCATGGCTTCGATGACGAGGACATTTGGGACATTGCGGCCATCACGGCCTTCTTCGGCCTGTCCAACCGCATGGCCAGCTTTGCGGGCATGCAGCCCAACCCCGAGTTCTATCTGATGGGCCGCGTGCCGCGCGAGAAGAAGTAGCAGGCCAGACCATCGGACCTGCACTGTGCGTCAGGGCTGGTGCGCGAGTTCCCGGCACAGCTCCCCGATCTGCCCCACCGCCCCCAGCAGCCGGGGCGTGGGCTCGTTGGCGCTGTTCAGGCGCAGATGGTTGGGCATATCCGCCTGCGGCGAAAACAGCTGGCCGGGGCTGACGCCTATGCCCAGTTCCAGCGCGCGGCGGTGCACCTCCAGCGCATTCACCTGGGGCGGCAGCTCCACCCACAGCACAAAACCCTCGCAAGGGGTGGAGATGCGCGTGCCCGGCGGAAAACTGGCCTCCACCCGCGCCGTGACGGCCTGCACCGCGGCCTGGACCCGGGACTTCAAACGCCGCAGATGGCGGTCATAGTCGCCGCTGGCCAGTACCTCGCTCACGGCGGTTTCCAGCAGCGGCGCACCGGCCCAGTCCCCGGCCAGCCGCGCCTTCAGCACCTGCGCATGAAAGCGCCCCGGCGCAATCCAGCCTATGCGCCAGCCCGGCGCCAGGGTCTTGGACACCGAGCTGCAGTACAGCACATTGCCGCTGCCGTCAAAGGCCTTGCAGGCCGGCGGGCGCTGGCCGTCGCCGGCCAAGTCGCCATACACATCGTCCTCGATCAGGGGCACGCCGGCCTGCTCCAGCAGCGCCACCAGGGCGCGTTTGCGCTCCACGGGCATGCTGGCACCCAGCGGGTTCTGCACCGTGGGCGAAGCCAGTACCGCCGCGGGCCTGTGCTTTGCCAGGGCCTCGGCCAGCGCATCGGGCAGCATGCCCTCGCGCGGATCGGTCGCGATCTCCAGCGCTTTCAGCCCCAGGTCTTCCAGCAGCAGCAGCGTGCCGAAATAGGCCGGCCGCTCGATGGCCACCACATCGCCAGGCCGGCATACGGCGCGCAGCGCCAGCCGCACGGCCTGCGTGGCACCGGAGGTGATGACCAGATCGTCTGGCCCGAAGCAGCCGCCCCATTGCGCGGCCCGCGCCGCAATCTGGCCGCGCAGCTCGGCCCGGCCCGGCGGCATGCTGTAGCTCTGGCCGTGGGCCTGCAGGCGACGTCCGACGGTCTGCAGCGCGCGCTGTAGCGTAGTCGTGGGCAGCCAGGTGGGGTCGGGCAACGCGGCGCCCAGCGGGATCAAACGCGTGTCCGCGCTGCTGAACAGGGAGCGCGCCAGGCCCGCCATGGTCACGGGCATGGGGCGCGGCGAAGGGCGCGAAGGCGGCAGCAGCCCTCCTCTGGCCTCCTGGCGCACAAAGTAACCCGAGCGCGGCCGTGCGACGATCAGGCCCTGGGCCTCAAGACAGCGCAGAGCCTCCAGCGCCGTGGGCAGGCTGACCTGCTCCCGCTCGGCCAGCTTGCGTGCGGAGATCAGACGGTCGCCGGGGCGCAGAGCTCCCGAAGCCAGGGTCTGGCGCAGCATCTCGGCAATGCGCAGATAGTGAGGTGATGAAGGCGTGGCGGGAGTCGCAGGGTTCTGCATGGGCGCGGCAGGAAAATCTGTACAGGTAGATTTTCATGCATTCTGCCTATACAGACGATGCAGACCATGGCCTATCGTCCAGGCTGCAATTGAGCCAAGGATTTCTTTCATGCACGCCAGCAATTTCGACCTGCCCACCTATCTGCAACGCATCGGCCACACCGGACCCGCAGCCGCCGACACCGCCACCCTGCAGACCATCATGCGCCAGCAGCTGTTTACCGTGCCCTTCGAGAATCTGGACGTCCAGGCGGGCAAGATCGTCTCGCTGGACCCCGAGCACATCGCCGACAAGATCCTCAGGCAGGGCCGCGGCGGCTACTGCTACGAGGTCAACGGCCTGTTCGCCATGGCGCTGCAGGCCCTGGGCATTCCCTACCGCTTCGTCGCGGCAAGGCCCATGTTCTACCCGGCCCGCCGCCCCCGCACCCACATGGCCGTGATCGCCGAGGTCGAAGGCCGACGCTGGCTGTGCGACCTGGGTTTCGGCAGCTACGGCATCCGCGCGCCCATGGATCTGGGAGCCATAGGGGTCGATATCGCACAGGACTCCGACACCTTCCGGCTCACGCTGGACGAACGCGGCGAGTACGTGCTCAAGGCCAAGGTCGAAGGCGAATGGGCGAACCAGTACGCCTTTGATCTGTCGCCCCAGGAATGGATAGATTTCGTCCCCGCCAATTACCTGAACTCCACCCACCCCGAAGCCATCTTCGTGCAGAAGCTGCTGGTCGTGCTGCACCAGAGCAGCGGCCGCGTCATCCTGCTGGACGACATGCTCAAGACGGTGACGAACGGCCATGTCGAGAAAAAGCAGCTGGCCCGGGAAGAGATCAACGAGGTGCTGGACCACCTCTTCGGGCTGGCACCGGCGCTGCAGCAGTAAGCCAGCAAGGCTCCAAACGCCTGCAAGCCGCCCGCAAACCCTTTGGGTGAGCGGGCGGCGGGCCGCAGGATCGGCGACACTGGGCCCATGGGCATTGAATACAAGATCCGTT
>JAFAIY010000226.1 GCA_019236485.1 Comamonas sp.
GCGCCGGCCATCGCGCATTTCCTGCTTGAGATTGTGAAAAAAATCTGGCTCTTGCTGCATGGGCGGGACGTGAACGCGGGCGACGGAGGGGTTTATTCTGGGCCGTATCCAATACACCTGCAGCCGCAACTGCCACCTCGCCGCACCTGCCTTGGGCAGGCCAGCGATCTGCAGTGGCCGGCCCTTCATGCGGGCTCAGGCGCCGAGGTGCCACGTGATCTCCTGCGTCCCCAGATTCTGCAGCCCATGCGTTCCTGGCAATTGCGCTCCAGCCCTACCCCGCCATCAGGCCCGGGCTCAGATCGCGTAATACCAGCGCTTGACGGCTTCGCCGGCCCGGGCCAGCACCGCATCCCGGCCTGCGGCGTCGAGTTTGCTGCCCGTCAGATAGGCCGTGACCAGCACCGGCGCCGACTGCGGCGTGGGCCAGATGATGATGCTGTCGCAGGCCGTTCCGTTTTCGCCGGTGCCGGTCTTGCCGCCTACGCTCCACTCGGACGGCATGCCCGCACGCAGGCGCTTGTCTCCGGTACGGCTGTCCAGCAACCACTGCTGCAGCAGCGCGCGGGCAAAGCCTTCCAGCACATCGCCCAGCAACAGCTTTTGCAAGGTATTGAGCATGGCCTTCGGCGTGCTCGTGTCGCGCTCGTCGCCGCCCAGCGCGGTATTCAGCGTCGGTTCGTTGCGGTCCAGACGCGTTGTGTCATCGCCCAGGGTGCGCAGCCACTGCGTGAGGGCTGCCGGTCCGCCCGTAGCCTGCAGCAGCACATTGGCCGCCGTGTTGTCGCTCACCACCACGGCGGCTTCGCATAGGTCCTGCACCGTCATGCCGCCGTTGGCACCCGCACGCTTTTCGGTGACGGGCGAGTACGGCACGAGCTCCGACCGCGAGTAGTACAGCTTGCGCCCCAGGCTGAGTTCCCCGGCCTGCACCCGATGCAGCACGCGTGCTGCCAGCAAGGTCTTGAAGGTGCTGCACATGGGGAAGCGCTCGTCGCTGCGCCAGCCGGCTTCGGCGCCGCTGGCCAGGTCCAGCACATGCAGGCCCAGACGCCCCTGGGACTGAGCCTCGACGGCGGCCAGTTCTCCCTCCAGCGTCTTGGCAGCGGCCGCCTGCTGCTTGGACACAAAAGCACAGCCCGTCAAACCCCAGGCACCCAGGCCCAAGGCCAGTCCCGATGTCAGTATGCCGCGTCGCTTCATAAGTTCCTCTTCTAGTTAAGTTCTACAAGTTGAAGCATATAGCGCGCAATCTGTGCAGACCAGCGGTAATATTTGGCATCAGGTATTAGAAAAACTTTTATCTCGCGATGCAACTTCCTCTGAACGCCCTGCGCATGTTCGACGCCGCCGCGCGCCATCTCAACCTCACGCGCGCCGCCCAGGAGCTGCATGTGACCCAGGCCGCCGTCAGCCAGCACATACGCAACCTCGAAGAGCGCCTGGGCAAGCCGCTGTTTCGTCGCCTGCCGCGCGGCCTGGCGCTGACCGACGAGGGCCAGGCCCTGTGGCCCGTGGTGGCCCAGAGCTTCGAGCGCATAGAGCAGTCCCTGCAGCAAGTGGCCGAGCCGCGCCCGCGCGAAATCCTGACCGTGGGCGTGGTCGGCACTTTTGCCATCGGCTGGCTGATTCCGCGCCTGAGCAAGTTCCAGCAGCTACACCCCTATATCGATCTGCGCCTGCTGACCAATAACAACCGCGTGGACCTGGCTGCCGAAGGCCTGGACGCGGCCGTACGCTTTGGCGACGGTGCCTGGCATGGCACGCATGCGCAGATGCTGCTGCGCGCCCCGCTCTCGCCCATGTGCACGCCGGCCCTGGCCCAGCATCTGCGCGAGCCCGCCGATCTGGCCGGCCTGAGCTTGTTGCGCTCCTACCGCACCCAGGAATGGGAAAGCTGGTTTGCGGCACTGGACCAGAGCGCACCGCTGGCCCGCGGCGCCATGTTCGACTCCTCGCTGACCCTGGCCGAGGCCGCGGCCCAGGGCGCGGGCGTCGCACTGCTGCCCACGCGCATGTTCGAGCATATGCTGCTGCAAGGCCGCCTGGTACGCCCGTTCAGCCACGAGGTCGATACCGGCGCTTACTGGCTCACCCGGCTCAAGTCCCGGCCGGCCAGCGCCGCGCTGCAGACCTTTCGGCAATGGCTGAGCGCTCAGCTGCAAACGGGCTGAGCCGAGTTTTTCAGACCTGCTTGCTACCGGCAGCGCGCAAAGGTTGCGGCCGCCAACGCCCAACGAATCAGGGCTAGCCCAGATGCGAGCTCGAGAGCTCGACCTTGTTGCGGCCCGTCGCCTTGGCGCTGTATAGGGCTTCATCGGCCGCACGGATGACGGCGGACACGTCTGTATCCAGCTCCGGTGTCCATGTCGCCGCCCCTATGCTGGCGGTCACATGGCCAAACTCGCTGCCCGCATGCTCGATCGCCAGATCGGAGATGGCCGAGCGGATGTTTTCGGCAATCGAGGCCGCACCTTCCGGCGTGGTGTCGGGCAGGACCACGATGAATTCCTCGCCGCCATAGCGCGCGGCGCTGTCGACTGGGCGGCGGATATTCTCGCCAATGCATTTTGCGACGGCCGTCAGAGCGTCGTCCCCAGCCTGATGACCATAGGTGTCGTTGTAGACCTTGAACCTGTCGATATCAACGAACAGCAAGGAGAACACGCTGCGGTTGCGCCTGGCCCTGCGCCATTCCTGGTCCAGGATCTCGCCCAGGGTGCGGCGGTTGTGGAGCCCGGTCAGCCC
>JAFAIY010000335.1 GCA_019236485.1 Comamonas sp.
TTGGTGGCCAACACGATGCGGCGGCCCGTATGGCCGTCGAAGATCCGGTCCTGTTCGGCCTGGGACAGGCGCGAAAACAGCGGCAGCACCTCGGCGCTGCGCAGCACCGGAGAATGCTGCAAATGCTTGCGCAAATGGTCGGCCGCCTCGCGGATCTCGCGCTCGCCGGGCAGAAAGATCAGGATGTCGCCGCCCTTGCCGCCGACCCAGAGCTCGTCCACGCCGTCGGCGATCGCGTCGTTGAGATCGAAGTCCTTCTTCTCCTCGAAGGGCTTGTAGCGCATCTCCACCGGATAGGTGCGGCCCGAGACCATGATGACTGGCGCCGGCACCAGATCGTCGCCCCCACGCTCCCCCATTGCATGTGGGTCGCTGCCCCCCGAGGGGGCTTCGCCGGCTTTGGGGCGGCCCGGCGCCCGGCGAGGCTGCGCAAAGTGCTTGGCAAAGCGCTCGGCGTCGATGGTGGCCGAGGTCACGACCACCTTGAGGTCGGGCCGCTTGGGCAGGATCTGCCGGATATAGCCGAGCAGAAAGTCGATGTTCAGGCTGCGCTCGTGGGCCTCGTCGATGATCAGCGTGTCGTAGGCCTTGAGCAAGGGATCGGTCTGGGTCTCGGCCAGCAGAATGCCGTCCGTCATCAGCTTGACCGAGGCACCTTTTTGCAGCGTGTCCTGGAAGCGCACCTTGTAGCCCACGACCTCGCCCAGCGGCGTCTTGAGCTCCTCGGCAATGCGCTTGGCCACGCTGGAGGCCGCAATCCGCCGCGGCTGGGTATGGCCTATGAGCTGGCCCTTGGTGCCCTCGGGGGCATTGACCCGGCCCCGGCCCAGCGCAAGCGCGATCTTGGGCAGCTGCGTGGTCTTGCCCGAGCCGGTCTCGCCGCAGACGATGATGACCTGGTGGCGATCCATGGCCTCCATGATCTCGTCACGGCGGCTGGATACGGGAAGTTGCTCGGGGAAGGTGATCTGCAAAGGCATAAGGGCTGGGATTATCCCAGCCCTGGCTCATCTGCGCAGAGAACCCGTCCCGATTGCAGTCCAACGCGGCCGCGCAGAGATCATGAGCAGGTTCCCAGGCGCATCAGCGGCCGCGGCCCCAGCCGCCGCGGTGCAGCATCCAGCGGCCATCGGCGCCATGGCTCCAGCCCGGCTGCCTGTAGCTGAAGCCCGGACGCGGCCGCTCATAGTGGCCGGGCCGCCAGACATGGCGCCCGCCCGACCAGTCCCAGAAGCCGCCAATCCAGAGCGCGCCCACATAGGGCGCCACGGGAATGGTCTCCACATAGGGAGCGGGCGGCGCCACATCGGCGGTCACCACGCCCTCGTCGTAATAGCCGCTGCTATAGGCCGGCCCCACAGGAGCCACCACGCAGCCGCCAAGAGCCGCGGCACCGAGCACCGCGGCCAACGACAGGGAGCGCCGGCTGGCCCTTGTAAGAATTGCATCACCTTGCATGATTGAACTCCTTGCAGCGCATCGCTGATGCAGAACAGTATCTGCATCTTCATTGGACACCTGCCAGACTTAGGAAAGACTTAATGCCGGCCCAGCATCACAAAACTTTGACCCGGCTTTACCTGCCAGCCACATTCGTGAAATGAGCTCTGCCTAGACTGGCTGCAAAAGCCATACGGAGATGAGCATGGAGCTCAAGCGCAAAGCATTGTTGTTGGGCCTGGTTTTGCTGAGCCTGTTGCTCAAGGAAGTGGTGATCCCGGCCGAATTCCTCGAAGAGTGGCTGGGCCGCTGGTGGCGGCGCTAGGCCCGCCCACTGTACGACTTGCAACAGATGCAGGCCGCCCGCCATGGGCGGACCTGGGAGCGCGGACCTGGCACCGCTAAGATGGGCGCAGAATTCGACAGACTTCTCATCGCCCGCAACTCCTATCTCTCTTGCAGACAATGAATTGTTCCCAATGCGGCAATGCGCTGGCCGCCCAGGCCAGATTCTGTAATCGCTGTGGCTGCCCACAAACGCCAGCCGAGCCCGCCGCGACCCAGGACGGCAGCATCTGCCCGCAATGCCATGCCAGCTGCCAGCCCCAGGCCAAATTCTGCGCGCAGTGCGGCGCCTCGCTGGCCCCGGCGGCCGACGTCGCCAGGCCCGCGCCCCCACCCGAGCCGCCGCGCATAGAGCCGTTTCTCGAGTCCTCAACTCCGCGCCCCGCACGCAGCTACGCCAACGCGCCGGCCCTGCCCCAGGAGCCCCTGGCCGGCAACCGCAGCTGGATCAAGTGGGCGGCGCTGGCTCTGGTGATCGCTGCCGTGGCGGCGGGCGCGCTGATGGCCAGAAACATGGCGGGCCTGAGCAAGGCCCATACCGACATCGCCATGCCCGACAAGGATGCGCTCTCGGCGCAGGACAAGGCCAGGGCCGATGCTCTCGTGGGTCCCCAGGCCACGGCCGGCTCCGCCGCAACTGCCGTTCCCTCGACCACCGCCGCCGACGCTGCGGCCCATGAGCCGCAGGCCGCGTCCACAGTCGCCCCCATCGCGGCGCCCATGCCTGCCCCCGAGCCCGTACCGGCCCAGGCGGCCGCAGCCGCCAATACCGCCGAGCCCTTTTCCGCGCCGGCAGCCAAGCCTGCGGTCAAACCGCGGCCCGCGCCCAAGAACGGTCCTCCGTCGCTGGACGACCTGCTGGATTGAGACCCATGCACCACACCCGACTCTCCATCCGACTTTCTCTTCTTGCCTGCATCGCGCTCCTGATGAGCGGCTGCGCCACGATACAGGAGGCCTCGAACTCCCTGAGCTGCATGCTGGCCCATGTCACCAGTGCCAGCGACTGCGGCGGTCCGGCCCAGACGGGCGGCTCCCAGGCCGAGCGCTTTGCGCGCCTGCAGGCCGCGCTGAACCAGGAAACCCAGCAGGCGCGCCAGTCCCAGGGCCGCGCGGTACAGGCCATGCGCGGCCTGCCCGCCGGGCAGCGGGCCCTTGCCGGCCCCGTGAGAACCGCTCAGGTCCGGATTACCGACGGACAAAGCGGCGGCGCGCGCAGCATGACGGTCTTCTCCTCGCTGAGCGTGGAAATGCCGCTGGCCGCCAAGGGCCGGGCCGAATACACCCAGGCCATGGACGCGCTCAAGGGCCTGGCCAACAACCTGGCCGACAACCGGGGCTCATCCAGCATCGTGGTCGAGCAATCCGATGCCGATGTCAGGGCCGAACGCGTCAACACCAGCACCGGCACCACCTATAGCCAGGGCGGCAAGCCGGTCACGGTCATCAAAAAGGTAGACCCGGCTTTGCCCGCCGGCCAGGAGCGCTACACCATAGAAGCCGGCGAGATTCGCGGCAAACTCTGAAACTAGGCTTTTTCCATACCCCGCCATGCCGGCCTACTGGCCCTTGGTATATCGATCACTTCTACGACAGGACGGGACATGAGACAAGTTCAGGCATTGGGAGAAATACGCTTCGCCACCCTGGCACGGGCCGCGGAGGGACTCACGCAGTGGCGTCCGCTGCTCATGGGTTTCCTCACGCTGCTCGCCACCGCAGCCATCATGTTTGTGGGCCAGTTGCTGGCGCTGCGCAGCAGCGGGCTGCTGGGGCTGGTCGTGATGCTGGCGGCCGTGGTGGTGCTGCTGGGCGGCTCCTCGGGCGTGGGCATCATGCTCATGGACAAGGCCAGGAACGAGCCCGTACGCTCGTTTGCCGCCGCCGCGTCCGCAGGCCTGCTGTGCCTGCCCAGGTTTCTGCTCTTTGCGCTGGTGATATTTCTGGCGGCCCTGGCCTATATGGTCGTGGCGGCCCTGATCTATTTCGTCTGCAAGCTTCCCGTGATCGGAGGCCTGCTGGCCTTTATTGCCCACCCGGTGCTGGTGCTGGTGGCCGCGGCGATTCTGATCTGCCTGATCTGGGTGGTCGGCCCGCTGATGGCGCCGGCGCTGTGGAGCGGCCTGTCCGTCAAGGCCGCGCTGGCCAATGTGCTGAGCATCGCGCGTGCGCGCCTGGTCGAGGTGGTGCTGATGGAGCTCGTGCTCTACGTCATCCTGTCGCTGATCTGCGTGATGCTGTTTGCGGGTTTCGTGCCCGCCACCTTCTCGCTGACGGCCATGGCGCTCAACATCACGAGCGGCGCGAGCGGCGGCATGGGCGTCTACGGCCCCATGAGCATGTTCATGGGCAATAGCGCGGGCATGGGCCTGGTCGCGGGGCTTGGCGTGCTGTACTGCGTGGTCGGCGCTCTGCTCACCCAGGTCATGATCATGGGCATGAACCTCATCTACCTCCAGGCTCGCGAGAGCGTGGACTCGGGCGCCGCCGAAGAGGCTCTCGACGATCTGATCGGAGATGTGCGCCAGAAGGCCGAGGAGGTCAGGGAACGCACCATGGCCGCGGCCGAGCGCGCCAAGCAGGCGGCCCAGGAACGCGCCGCCAAGGTCCAGGCCGCTGCCACGGCGACCGAGCCGCAGGAGCCGGCCCAAACCGCACAGAAAGCCGACCAGGCCACACCCAGCTGCCCAGCCTGCCATGCGGCCGTCGCTGCCGACGACAGCTTCTGCAGTGCATGCGGGCACAGGCTCAAATAAAAGCCTGACTGCCTGCACCTGATAGGCCTGGGCCGCGGCGCAGCGGCCCGCCGGGCGCCGGCGGCTCTTAATGCAAAGCCAATCTGCGTGCGGCAAAATTCCGCCATCTTGCCGCGGGCAAGGGCTTTGGGCGACATCCATGCATACAGATAACAACACACGCCGCAATATGGGCCTGCTGGTCGCAGCCCAGTCCCTGGGAGGGGCCTCGCCGCCCATCATCATTTCGCTGGGCGGCCTGGTCGGCCAGCAGCTGTCCAGCAATCCCACGGCCTCCACGCTGCCCGTCAGCATCTACCAGCTGGGCCTGGCCCTGTCCACCCTGCCCGCGGCCTGGCTCATGAACCGCCTGGGCCGGCGCCATGCCTATGTACTGGGTGCGCTGCTGGGCGTGCTGTCCGGCGTGATCGCGGCCCAGGGCATCGCCCATTCCGACTTCGTGACCTTTTGCATAGGCACGGCGCTGGCCGGCTTTTATGCGGCCTGCGTGCAGAGCTACCGCTTTGCGGCCATAGACATCGTCGGCGCGCCCGAGCTGCAGGCCAAGGCCATCTCCCTGGTCATGGTCGGCGGACTGATCGCGGCCATCATAGGCCCGCAGGTGGTGATCTGGACGCGCGACGCCCTGCCCGCCACGCCGTTTGCGGGCAGCTTCTACAGCCAGGCGGCTCTGGCCCTGCTGGCCCTGCCCCTGCTCATGGGCCTGCGCCTGCCGCCGCCCCAGGCCAAGAACGCGGCTGCGCCCAGCGATGCGCGGCCTTTGCGTGAAATCATCCAAAGCCCCCAGTTCGTCACGGCCTGCGCGGCCGGCGTGGTCAGCTACGGCCTCATGGCTTTTCTGATGACGGCCGCGCCCATGGCCATGGTGGGCTGCGGCCACAGCGTGGGCGAGGCCGCTCTGGGCATACAGTGGCATGTGCTGGCCATGTTCGCGCCCAGCTTCTTCACGGGCAAGCTGATCGCGCGCTTCGGCAAGCGCCGCATCACGGCGCTGGGGCTGATCATGATCGCCATGGCCGGCGGTCTGGCCCTGCTGGGCCTGGAGCTGCTGCACTTCTGGGGCGCGCTGATTCTGCTGGGCGTGGGCTGGAACTTCGGCTTCATCGGCGCCACAGCCCTGCTGACCGAGTGCTACCGCCCGGCCGAGCGCGCCAAGGTCCAGGCCTTCAACGACTTTCTGATGTTCGGCACCGTGGCCGTAGCCTCGTTCGGCTCGGGCGAGCTGCTGCATACGGCCGGCTGGAACGGCATCAACTACGGCATGCTGCCCCTGGTGGCCGCGGTGCTGCTGATGCTGGGCCTGCAGGCGCGCCGCCAGAAGATGGCGGCTGCATGAAATTCATAGCTGCCAGCGCGCAGCTAGCCTGGGTTTTATGCCAATTTAACCCCTAACCCGGTGGAATCTGCGGCCGGCGCCCCAGCCATAGCAGGGCCAGCCAGCTGGCCAGCGCCATGCAGGCCAGCCAGGCCAGATGCGGCAGGGCCGCAACCAGGGGTGCGCCCAGCTGGTTGTAGCGCAGCGAGGCCTGTATGCCGGCCGTGCTCGGCGAGAGCCAGCGCAGCCACTGCAGCGGCTCGGGCAAGGCCTCTACGGGCCAGGTGAAGCCGCCCAGAAAAGCCAGCGGGATCGAAGAAAACAGCACCACCTGCAAGGCCCGCTCGCGGTCGGCCAGCCACCAGCCCAGCAGGCCGGCGCAGCCCACGACGGCCGGCACAAAGCAGGCCAGCAGCGCCAGCGCCCCCCAGGGATTGCCGCCATGCGGAAAGTCCTGCCAGATGAAAATCCAGCCGAAATAGAACAGCCCGGCCAGCCAGCCCGGCACGCATAAAGCCAGCAACCGCGCCAGCCACTGGCGCGCGCCGGCGCGGTCCGCACCCTGCTCGCGCCAGGCGCCCACCAGCAGCGCGCTGCCCATCAACAGCGTCTGCTGCAATATGAGCACGGACACGGCCGCCACCACAAAGCTGCCATAGCCCTCGGTGGGATTGAACAAGGCCAGGGCCTGGGCGCTCACGGGCGAGCGGCTGACTGCGGCCTGCGGCGCGCTTTGCCCGCCGGCCTGCAGGCGCTTGATCTCCACGCCGGCCGAGACGGTGCCGAAAGCTTCGGCAAAGCCGTACTGAACCTGTTTGCTGACCAGTGGATAGGCGCCGTTGGCGTAGACCGGGATCACCACGTTCGCGCGGCGCAGCACGTCGCGCTTGAGATCACGCGGCAACAGCGCATAGCCCATAACCTCGCCACGCCACACGGCCTCGCGCGCCTCGCCCTCGTCGGCCGTAACCAGTTGCGGGTCTATGCGCGGGCTGGCCTGGGCAAAGCGCAGCATCTGCCGGGCCAGGCCCGAGTTGTCCTGCACGACCACGGCCACGGGCACGCGCTGCACCACTTCGGAGCTGTAGAACCAGGGATAGAAAAAGCCGTAGAGCACGGGCGCACCGCACAGCAGCAGTACCGCGCCCTTGTCGCGCAGCATGGCCGCCAGGCTGTTAAGCCACAGGCGCAGAAAACCGGTTTGGGCGTCCATGGATCAGCGCCCTCCCCATTTGTCAGGCCGCTGCAGGCCGCGCCACAGGCCCACCGAGGCCAGCGCCAGCAGCACCAGCGCCGCCAGCAGCAGGCCGCAGACCACGGGCAGGGTCTGGGCCACGGGCGCGCCCATCTGCCACTGCTCTATCTGCAGCCTTGCGTAATGGGTGTAAGGCATGGACAGCGCCCAGCCGCGCGCGCTGCCCGTCATGGCCAGCAGCGGAAAACCCACGCCGCTGAATGCGAAGGCCGGCGCCGACAGCAGCCCCGTGCCCGACAGCGCCGTGCGCAGCGACAGCGTGATGCCGGCCAGCGCCGCGCCGGCTGCCAGGCTCAGCAGCACCAGGGCCGCCAGGCCCAGACCAATCCAGGCCATGCTGCCGGCCACGGCCCAGCCGCGCAGCTGGGCCAGATACAGCAAGGCCGCCATGCCGCAACCCCACAGCAGCACAGCCGGCGGCAGCAGCTTGCCCAGCAGGGCCGCCGCCACCCGGGCCAGGCCGGTGGGCTGGCCGTCCGGGCTCAGTCCTTCATTCAACCATTGGCCCAGCGTGCGCTCGCGCAGCTCGCGGCCCACGGACCAGGCGCCGGCCGTCATGGCCAGGATGTGGATCAGCGCGGGCACCAGCGCGGCGGCCAGGAACAGCTCGTAATTGGTGGAGACGTTGAACAGCGCCACCAATTGGGTCTTGATGGGCTCCATCTGCACGCGCAGCACCTGGTGGGGCGAGCCGCGCTTGGCCGCGGCCTGCATTTCCACGCCGGCCGACAGCGTGCCCACCACCTGGCGCACATCGCGCTGCAGCAGGCTCGATGCGGTGGCCAGCTGCGCGTTATGCAGCAGCGTGATGGCGCCGCCCGCGCCCTGCTTCACGTCGCGCGCCAGATCCGGCGGGATATGCACCACGCCATAGACGTCCATGCGCTGCAGCGCCTCGGCGGCCTCGCCGCGGTTGAGCACCACCTGGCGCAGCTCCAGCCCCGGCGTGGCTTCCAGCATGCGCACCAGCTGGCGCGACAGCGAGGAATGGTCTTCATTCCAGACGGCAATCGGCAGCCGGTAAGGCTGGCCGGCCGAGAAAATCCAGCACATCAGGCCCAGGGCCAGCATAGGCACCCAGCTGACCATGGCCCAGTCCCAGGGGCTGGCCCTGAGCCGCCGCCATTCGCGGCGCAGGCTGGCCGCAAAAGGACTCACGCCCCGCCCTCGACAATGACGCTCATGCCCGGGCGCGCGCCCTCTATGGGCTTGGCCGGCCTGGCCCGCACCTCAAAGGTTCGTGCATCGAAGCCCTGGCTGCCGCGCGTGCTGCGCCAGGTCGCGAAATCGGGCAGCACGCCGAGGAAATACACCTCGAACTCGGCCTGGCGGTTGTCCAGCGCCGGCAGCCGGCCCTTGAAGCGGCTCTTCATCGCAAAGCGCTGCAGCTGGTCCTCGCGCACATTGAGCACCACCCACTGGTCGCTGAGGTCCACCACGGTGACCACCGACACGCCCTGGGGCGAGAGCTCGCCCTGCTTGGCCAGCACATTCGCCACCTCGCCGCCCACGGGGCTGCGCAGCTGGGTCTCGGCCTCGGCGGCCTTGACCTCGGCCACCACGCCATCGACCTGGCGCGCCTGGGCGGCGGCGGCCGTCTTGTCCTCCACGCGTGCACCGCTGGCCGCCATCTCGAACTGGGCCTTGGCGGCCTGGGCCTGGGCATCCGAGGCGCGCCAGTTGGTCTGGGCCTCGTCGCGTTTCTGGGCCGACACCAAGCCTTGATTGAACAGGCTCTGCACGCGCTCGTACGAGGTCTTGGCCAGCTCGGCCGCTGCCTGGGCGCGCTGCCAGCTCAGACGGGCCATCTGCACCTCCTCGGGACGGGCGCCGTTGCTGGCCTTGGCGGCCACAGCCTGGGCCGCATCGCGGGCCGCCTGGGCCTGGGCCAGCTTGGCCTGCACCTCGGGGCTGTCCATTTCCACCAGCAGATCGCCGGGCCGGATGAGCTGACCTTCTGTCACATGCACCTTGGAGATGCGGGCCGTGACCTTGGGCGCGATATCGGCCTCACGCGCCTCCATCTGGCCCTGGAAATACGGAACTGCGGGCTGGGCCGCGCGCCAGAAGCCCCAGACAATGAAGATCAGCACCGCGGCCACGGCGATCAGCGCCGCCACGGGCGGGCGGCGCCTGGCCTGCTTGGGCTCCTCGGGGCTGGGACTGGAGGGCGGCGAGGTCGGTTGGGCTGTATTCATGGAGCGTCTGCTTTGATCTGGATATCGGCACGGGCCATGTAGCGGCTGAACTCACCGCTCTGCCCCGTACTCTCTAGCAAGGCGGCCAGCGCCTGCACATACTGGTTGGCGGCCACTGCGCGTTCGGTCTGCACCTTGGCCAGGTTGAGCTGGGCATCGATCAGCTCCAGCGCCGTGCTGGTGCCTTCCTTCAGGCCGGCCGCGCGCAGCCGCAGCAGCTCGCGCGCCAGATCCTCCTGGGCCTGGCCGGACAGGTACTGGGTGCGCGACTGCTCCACGGCCAGCCAGTTCTTCTCGACCAGCAGCGCGATGTCGGCGCGCACCTGGGCATCGGTGAGCTCGGCCTGCTCCACCTTGCGCTGGCCCGCGGCCGAGAGCTTGTCGCGGTCTATGCTGTCCCACAGCGTCCAGCGCACGGCCACGCCGGCCACCCAGTTGGGCTTGCCCGAGGTGTTGACTTCGCGCATGCCGAAGGCCAGCACCTGGGACTTGCGCAACGCCTCGGTGGCATCGTGTAGCGACTCGGCCTGGCGGCGCTTGGCTGCCACCTTGCTCAGGCCCGGGTGGTGGCTCTGGGCCGCGTCCAGAAACTGCTGCAGCGGCGGCAAGGCCTCGCTGCTGACAAACAAGGGGGAGCTGGGGCGCACGCCGCCGGCTGCATGTACCGTACGCAACAAGGCGCTGCGGGCCAGGCGCGCATCGTCGTCGGCCTTGCGCGCCTGCTGCTGGGCATCGGCCAGGGCCGCGCTGGCCTGCAGCCGCTCGACCTGGGCGATCACGCCGGCCTTGAGCATGCGTTGAGCCGCGTCGTCATGGGCGCGCAC
>JAFAIY010000498.1 GCA_019236485.1 Comamonas sp.
TCGTCCAGATGGAACTTGCCCTCGGACAGGGGCACGGTGCGCGCGTTCTTCCAGTCGGTGATATAGACCTTGTGGCCGCCGAGCATGCTCTGCACGGTATCGCGCAGCAGGGTTGCGTAGTGGCCCGACAGCGGCGCGACGATCAGCACCACGGGCTGGCTGAGCATGGCCTTGAGCGTCTCGGGATCGTCGGAAAAGCGCTTGAAGCGGCGCAGCTCGCAGAACGGCTTGTCGACTTCCACGCGCTCGCGGATGGTCACCTCCACGCCATTGACCTCGACCCCATGCAGATCGAACCCGGGCTTTTCGTAGTCCTTGCCCAGGCGATACATCAGATTGAAACCCGCGGCCATGCGCTGCGCCAGTGGGATCTGGCTGAAGACCGAGTGCGGGTTGTTGTAGAACTTGGATGCGGCCTGAGCGAAGTCTGCAAACGGCTCGACCATGGCGCGCTGCATTTCGTAGATCTGGTAAAGCATGGGGCACTTCTGCGATTATGTTGCAGTGCAATATAGCAGCCGTATTTGACATGCGAACCAGTAATATCCCTTCATGCCTCTGGCTGATGGTAACGCGCAACGCAGTCCGTGCAGACCCCCGTTGCATGGGCCTAGTGCGGCACTGCAGCAGGGTCCAGAGGGCGCCGGGTCGTCTAGGCCGCCAAGGCTTCGGCGGGCTTGGTGCGGGCCAGCTTCATCACCTCGTGCGGAGGCAGGGTCTTAAGCCGGTGATCGCTCCAGACCTGGCGCCAGCGCCGCGCGCCGGCCAGGCCGTTGCGAAGGCCCAGCATATGGCGCGCAATCGCATACCAGTGGGTGCCATGCTCGCGTGCTTCGCGCTCCATATACAGCACCATCTGCTCTTCCACGGCTTCGCGCGTGAGTTCTCTGCTTTCGTCCTGATAGTAGAGCGCATCCCAGGAGGCCAGCCACCAGGGATTGTGATAGGCCTCGCGGCCCACCATCACGCCGTCCACCTGGTCCAGCTGCTGGCGCACCACCTCGTCGGTCTTGACGCCGCCGTTGACGGCAATCGTCAGCGCCGGAAAGTCGCGCTTGAGCTGGGCCACGATCTCATAGCGCAGCGGCGGGATCTCGCGGTTCTCCTTGGGCGACAGGCCCTTGAGCCAGGCATTGCGCGCATGGACGATAAAGACCTCGCAGCCGGCATCGGCCACCGTGCCCACGAAGTCGCGCACAAAGTCGTAGCTTTCGATCTTGTCTATGCCGATGCGATGCTTGACTGTCACGGGCACCTGGACCACATCGACCATGGCCTTGACGCAATCGGCAACCAGGCCGGCTTCGTTCATCAGGCAGGCGCCAAACGCGCCGCGCTGCACGCGCTCGCTGGGGCAGCCGCAGTTGAGGTTGATCTCGTCATAGCCCCATTGCTCGCCCAGGCGCGCGCTTTGGGCCAGGTCGGCCGGCTCGCTGCCGCCCAGCTGCAGGGCCACGGGATGCTCCTCGGCCTCGAAGCGCAGATGGCGGGCCACATCGCCGTGGATCAGGGCCCCGGTCGTCACCATCTCGGTATAGAGCAGGGTGTGCTGGCTCAGCAGACGGTGCAGATAGCGGCAATGCTTGTCCGTCCAGTCCATCATGGGCGCAACTGACATGCGCCACATGCTTGTATCTATTTGATTTTGTTGAGTATTTGTATTTGTCATCGATGTAATTTAAGGGCTTGTAGCACTGATTTAGCACCCTGAAAAACGCCCAAAAACCCCGATTTCTGTTCCTCAGTGCTACATTGAGTGCTACGAAAACGACTTGTAGCACCGGCACCATGGGAACGATCACAGCCAGGAAACGAGCGGACGGCTCAACCGCATACACGGCCCAGATCCGCCTGAAGGATAAGAACGTTATTGTGCACACAGAGGCGCAGACTTTCACCCGAAAGGCTTTGGCGCAGGCGTGGTTGAAGCGCCGCGAGGCCCAGTTGCAGGAGGCGCGGGCCCTGGGCACGCTGCAGGCGGCCAAGGTCACGGTGGGTGAGCTGCTGGACAGCTACGTGGCCCAGGCCGAAGGAATCACGGAGTGGGGGAGGTCCAAGACTGCGGACATTCGCCGGCTGCGGGATGCCGGCATTGCGCAGAAAGACGCGCGCCAGTTGACGGCAGCGGATTTGATAGAGCACTGCAAGCGGCGACGCCTTGAGGACGGCGCGGGGCCGGCCACCGTGCTCAACGATGTGGTGTGGTTGCGCCAGGCTTTTCTGTCGGCCGCGGCTGCTTTCAAGATCGATGCGCCGCTGGCGGCCGTGGACGCCGCCAAGCAGGAGCTGCTGCGCACCAAGGTGATTGCCAAGCCCCAGCAGCGGTCGCGCCGCCTCGGTGCCGACGAGGAGCAGCGGCTGGCCGAGCACTTCAGCGCCCGGGACGGCAGGGCCCGGATCCCCATGCTGGACATTTTCCGCTTCGCCTTGCTGACGGCGCGGCGCCAGGACGAGATTTGCCGCATCCGCTGGGAAGACCTGGACTTTGAAAAAGGTGTCGGCTGGGTGGATGACGTCAAGCACCCGACCCTGAAAAAAGGCAACCGGCGCAGCTTTCGCATCCTCAAGCCGGCCCTGGAGATCATCGAGCGCCAGCCGCGCACTGCGCCCGAGGTGTTCCCGTACAACGGCAAAAGCATCGGTGCCGCATTCACCAGGGCTTGCCATCTGCTGGAGATTCAAGGGCTGCACTTTCACGACCTGCGGCACGAGGCCACCAGCCGTCTGTTCGAGAAGGGCTACAGCATTCAGGAGGTGGCCCAGTTCACGTTGCACGAAAGCTGGGCCACGCTCAAGCGCTATACCCACCTGAGGCCGGAGAACGTGCCCGAGCGCTGAGTCAGGCACGCATGCGCTCCCAGTCGCACTGGGCCTCGGCTTTCTTCTTATCGATGTAGTCGGCCAGGGCCTTGGCATCCACAAACCAGGGGCTGCGCTGGCCGCCCAGCTTGTATGCGGGCACCGGCAAATCCTGCAGGCAGGCGCGCTCGTTGGCCTTGCGCACTGCAACGCCAAAGAACTCGGCGCAGCATGATTCAAGTGGAATATTGGTGTCGCCAAACTTTGCCAGCAGGGCGAAGTGGGTCATGCTCATAACCGGCTTCCTCAATAAAAAAGCCCGCGCGGCGTGGGCCGGGCGGGCTGGGGTTTGAATGAAATCAGGCTCTAGCGTTGATGCATAAAGCGCTGGCAGCTATGAAATTGATAAATCTACTGAAGCTGTAGACGGCCTTGGTGGCCGGGCTGAGCAGGTTCGGCGGGCTGGGCCTGCT
>JAFAIY010000518.1 GCA_019236485.1 Comamonas sp.
CACACGGTAGGCACCAGCTTGTCTTCCTCGGGAGGCAGGTGGTAGAGGTCCTTGGTCGCGGCTTCGCCCGGATGGATCTTGTTTTCCACGCCGTCCAAGCCGGCCATCAGCAGAGCCGAGAAGCCCAGGTAGGGGTTCATCAGAGGATCGGGGAAGCGAGCTTCCACGCGGCGACCCTTGGGGTTGCTCACGTAGGGAATACGGATGGAAGCCGAGCGGTTCTTGGCCGAGTAAGCCAGCTTCACAGGCGCTTCAAAGCCGGGGACCAGACGCTTGTAGCTGTTAGTGCCGGGGTTGGTGATGGCGTTCAGTGCACGAGCATGCTTGATGATGCCGCCGATGTAGTACAGCGCGAAGTCGGACAGACCGGCATATCCGTCGCCGGCGAACAGGTTCTTGCCGTCCTTCCACACGGACTGGTGCACGTGCATGCCCGAGCCGTTGTCGCCGGGATAGGGCTTGGGCATGAAAGTAGCGGTCTTGCCGTAGGTGTTGGCCACGTTCCAGATCACATACTTCATCAGCTGCGTCCAGTCGGCACGTTCGACCAGGGTGCTGAACTTGGTGCCGATTTCGTTCTGACCGGCGCCAGCCACTTCGTGGTGGAACACTTCGACGGGGATGCCCAGGGATTCGAGGATCAGCACCATCTCGGCGCGCATGTCCTGCGTGCTGTCGACGGGAGGCACGGGGAAGTAGCCGCCCTTGTTGCGCGGACGGTGGCCGCGGTTGCCGGTGTCGAACTTGGTGCCGGTGTTCCAGGGAGCTTCGTACTCTTCGATTTCGTAGAAGGTGTTGCCGGGCTGGGTGTCCCAGCGCACGCCGTCGAAGATGAAAAATTCGGGCTCGGGTCCGAAGTAGGCGGTATCGCCGAGGCCCGAGGCCTTCAGATAGGCTTCGGCGCGCTTGGCCACGGAGCGGGGATCGCGCTCATAGGCCTTGCCGTCGCTGGGCTCGATCACGTCGCACTGCAGAATCAGCGTGGTTTCTTCGAAGAAGGGATCGATGTTGGCGGTGTTGGGATCGGGCACGAGCTGCATGTCCGAAGCCTCGATACCCTTCCAGCCGGCCACGGAAGAACCGTCGAAGGCGTGGCCCGAGGCGAACTTGTCCTCGTCGAAGTGCGACACAGGCACGGTCACGTGCTGCTCCTTGCCGCGGGTATCGGTAAAGCGCAGGTCCACGAACTTGACCTCGTTCTCCTGCACCATCTGCATCACGTCTGCAACGGTCTTCGCCATCAGATCTCTCCTGCCAACTTTGGCTGATCAAATAAAGGATGAAAAATATTTAGCAGTTTGCGTGCCAACTTGCGTCGCGATTCATCGGGCGATGAAGCTGCAGCGGCACAGGCCGCGAGGATAAGCCTATTCCTCACCAACACCATGCAGTTGACACGGGCCGGGCTCGCAAGCGGTGCCAAGCGCCAAACAGGTGCATATTGTCTCACCGCCAGACTGCCCCACATGAATGCACCATCATGGTGAATGAATTTGCACCAACATGGTGCAATCCATGTAAATGTCGTTTCTTGGTGCAAGCATCATCCCGGCCCCGGCTTGCCGTCGCTCACACCGGCTTCCGGGCGCCCGGCGCCGCACCATGGGCAAACGGCACTTGCGGGTCGGCGTCGACGGGCAGGGCCTGCGCGCGCATCTGCGCCAGAGCCGCCAGACAGAAATGCGTAAACCAGAGCGCCGAAAACGCAAACACCAGCGCATAGATCCAGATGGCAATCGGGATCAGGACCCAGAACGCGGCCAGGAACACCAGGCCCGAAACCCAGACCACGCCCGGCGCCGTACCCAGATAACCGCAGATCACGCCCATCAGAATCAAGGACAGGCGATGGCGCACGAAGAGGCTGCGGCGCTCGTTCCTGCTCGCGTGTTCGGACAGTGCATCGAAAGCCATGACGCGATAGGTCAGCCAGCCCCAGATCAGCGGCGTCACCACCAGCATCAGTGGCGGAAACACCCATAGCGGCAGGGTCACGAGCAGTGCCAGCAGCGCAATCAGCGTCGAGCCTCCCGACCAGAGCAGGCCGGCCGTGGCCGAGCCGCCGTGCTTTTTCTCCAGCTCGGGAAAGCGTTTTTCAGCCACCAGCTGCGCCAGCACCGGCGCCATGAACACACCTACCAGCAACAGCACCGCCACGACCAGCACCGGCGTCACGCCCAGCACCACGAAGATGGAGGCCACCACCTCCGAGGCATAGCCCACGCCATGGCCTTGCAGCCACAGCCACAGGGAATGCAGCCAGCCCACGCCGTCCAGCAGTCCCTGGACCTTCAGCACCGCATCGGCCCAGAAGAAATAGCCCAAGGCCCAGGACAGCAAAGCCATGGCCAACAGAGGAAGCAGCGACCAAGCAATCACCCGCTTATGCAGGCAATACGCCAACGCACGCCAAAAGGAGTCGAGTAGCAAGCCCATGAGGCATCAGCATACCCGAGCTTGGCGCCAGCGTGTTTACGATCTGCGCTCCCGCTCAGGCCCGCCCCAGCAAACGCAGGATGCCGCGCCATTGCTGGGACCAGAAGCCCTGGCCATAGTCGCGCAACTGCCCCTGGGCATTGGGCTGAACCTGGTCGCGCACCCCCGTGGCGTCGTAGCGCAGGTCGAAGTTGGCCGTACCGAAGATCATGTCCCACCAGGGCAGCAGCACGCCGAAGTTGTTGCCATGGGCGCGCTTGTTGCGCACGGGCGCCATGGTCTCGTGGCCTATGCCTACGGCGTGGTGGCGGCGGTGAAAGCGCGGGCTGATCCACAGCCGCTCGCCCAGCCTGCCGAACCAGAGGCGCAGATTGGCATGCTGCAGGCTCTCGCTGAGCTGGGTCAAGGCCACGATGGCCACGAACTGCCCGGGTGCCACGCCTATGATCTGGGCCGCCAGCACGACGATGGTGTCGTGGATCACATCGTCGAGCAAATGGTTGCGGTTGTCGCTCCAGACCGTCATCTGGCGCTGGGAATGGTGCAGCGCATGCAGCTTCCACCACCAGCGGTAATGGTGCTGGCCGCGATGGATCCAGTAGCCAAGCAGGTCGAAGGCCAGCAGATAGAGGATGAGGCTGATCCAGGCGTTGTCCGTCACGCCCGGCCAGAGGTTGTCGAGGTGGAAGACCGGCAGCCCCCAGACATGCAGCCGCCCCGTGATCTCGTCCCACAGCGGATCGAGCGTAAAGAACAGCGCCAGGCGGAACAACCCCAGCCGGTGAATCAGGGTATAGAGCATGTCCACGCGTATGGCCTGCCTGTCCGTCACGGGCTCCACGGGCTTCCAGCGCTGCAGCGGCACGATGACCGCCACCATCACGGCGATCTGCAGCAGGCCCACCAGCAGCCAGCCGGTGGCCGCATAGCCGTCCTCCAGCAAATTGGCCATGCCCGCGTGAAACAGCAAGGGCTGCACCGCGCTTTCGAAAAGGCGCTGCTGCGCGTCGGCAAAGATCTGAACCAACCAATCCACAATTCACTCCCGATGCAGCGCCTCAGCGGTGCTGCGCAATCCAGCCCTGGTACGCGGGGTGCTCCGCCAGCGTACGGAAACAGAAACCCCGCTCCAGCAGCCCTGTGATCAAAGGCTCGAGCGCAGCCGGCGCCCAGGGGTCCTGCCGCGACCAGATTCCCAGATGGGCCAGCAGGATGTCGCCGCTGCGAATATTCTTCAGCGCCTGCGCCAGCAGGCGCTGGTTCGGATATTTATCGCTGGGCAGCTCGTCCCCGAGAAAGCCCGCGGGCGCCCAGCCCACATGCTGAAAACCGCCCTGCTGGGCCGCGGCAATCAGCGCCGGCGATGTCTTGCCGCCCGGAGCGCGGTACAGCGGCAAGGTCTTGCGCCCGGTGATCTGTTCCAGCCGCCTCGCGGAACGCGCAATTTCCTCGCAGTACTCGGCGGCCGAGACCACAAAGCTCTGGCCGGTGCGCGGCCCGGCCGAGGGCCTGACCTTGAAATGCGTGACCTGGCCCGTGGCCTGGTCGCGGATATCGGCCAGCCAGTACATATGGTCGTAGGTGTGGGAAGCCAGCTGATGGCCTTCGTCGGCTCTGGCGCGCCACCAGGGCGCCCAGAAATCGCCGAGGCTGCTGCCGCCCTCTTTCGTGGGCTCGTTGGCCGCGAAGAAGGTGACCGGCACCTTGTGCTTTTGCAGCACCTGGGCAACCAGCTGGGCAATGCCCATATGGCCAGTGTCGAATGTCAGGTACACCGGCTTGCCGCAAGCGCCGGCAGCTATGTTTTTTTGCGCACCTGCCGCAGGCTGCTGGGCCCGCACCAGCCATGGCATGCCTCCCGCCAGGGACGCGGCCGTGCAGATGAATCGACGTCTTTGCATCCACCCTCCTTGAGGTGCTCACCCTGTAGGAAAGAGTCCGGCCCGCGGTCTTGGTTCCTGCGGGCCGGTCCGGCCTCAGCGCGCCGCGTGGGCCAGGGTCCAGACGCCGTGCGGCGACTTGCCCACATTGACCTGCTGCACCACTTTCTTCTCGACCGTGTCGATGACGGACAGCTTTCGCGCCCAGCGCGAGCTCAGCAGGATGTAGCGCCCGTCCGCCGAGACGTCCATGCAGTCCGGGCCGCCGGGTGCGGGGTAGTTCGCCACGACCTGGTTGCTCACCATATCGATCTTGCTGATGGTGTTGGCCACGCGATTGCTCACATACAGGTGACGGCCGTCTCCGGCCGCGCGAAACGCGTGGGCGCCGGCCGCGGTCTTGATCTGGCCCGTGCTGCGTGGCTCGGGACCGGTGATGTCGAAGACCTCCACACCATCGCCGCCGGTCAGGCCCACGAACAGCTTTTTGCCATCCGGGCTGCCGTAGACGTCGGCCGGCATGGGACCCGTGGGCACGCGCGCCGTGATGGTCTGCGTGGCGATGTCTATGGCCACCAGCGCATCGCTGTCCTGCATGGTCGAGTACAGCGTCTTGCTCTGCGCATCGATGAACAGATGGCTGGGCGTCTTGCCCGTGGAGACGCGCTTGACCAGCGTTGGCGTCTGGGTCGCGGCATCCCAGCGGTAGAAGTCGATGTGGTTCAGACGATTGGCGGCCGTGACGAACCACTTCATATCCGGCGAAAAGCGCAGATGGTAGGGGTCGACGATATCGCGAATCACGCGCTGCACGGCGCCCGTGCGGGGGTCCAGCAGGGTCAGGGAATCGCCCAGCGCATTGGCCACGACCAGCGACTTCTCATCGGGAGTCAGGTACAGGTGGTGCGGCTCCTTGCCCGTAGGAATGCGCGACTGCTCCTTCCAGGTCTGGGGGTCGATGACGCTGATCGATGCATCCAGGGAATTGAGCACGAACACCGGCGTGGAGCCCGGCGCCGGCCTGACCGCAGGCGCGCTCGCGGCTCCCGCCGCCGCTGCTGCGGGAGCAGGAGCAGAGGCCGCAACGGGCTGCGAAGCCGCCGCCGTTGCCGACTTGGAGCCGGGTAGCATCGATGCCCCCAGCCATGCGGCCAAACCACCGCCCACCACCAATGCCACAGCAGCGCCAGTGCGCCCAATAGAGAGACGTCCCACAACCACCACCTTCTCAGAATCCACGCAGTGTAGCCGCGCCGACGCGACCCTCACCTTCACTCACCCATAACGCGGCAGCACTTGTCAGCCAGCTGCGCGGCGCCACCCATGTTCCAGTCCGGTCCACGCATGCCTGCACCGGCCGGGCTTTCGTCTTTCTATGCAAAAACAGGAGCACCCTGCTCCCGATTTTCCTATGGTTTGAACACAATGACATTTGAACCCGTTGGAATCAAAGCACATGCTGCTCATGATTTGATGAGCATCATCTACTTACAAAAAAGGAGCCCCTAGGGGCTCCCGTGCAGAAAGCAGGCTCTCGCTCAGACTTTCCACTTTTCCAGCAGCTTCTCGGGGCGCAGCGTGTCGTAGCCCTCGAACGGCTGGTGGATCCAGGGGTTGGTGGCCAGGAAGTCCACCGAGTAGTCGGGCTCGAAGGTCGACACGCCCTTGGTCCAGATCACGGCGCTGCGCAGCTCGGTGATCGGTGCGTAGTTGGTCTTGAGCATGGCGATCACGGCCTTGAGCGTGGCGCCCGAGTCAGCCAGGTCGTCAACCAGCAGCACGCGGCCAGCGATCTCGCCCTTGGGCGTGGCGATGAAGCGGCCGATGTCCAGATGGCCCTGGACCGTGCCGGCTTCGGCCCGGTAGGAGCTGGTGGACATGATGGCCAGGGGCTTGTCAAAAATGCGGCTCAGGATGTCGCCGGGGCGCAGACCGCCGCGGGCCAGACACAAAATAGTGTCGAATTCCCAGCCAGACTGGTGGATCTTGATGGCGAGCTTCTCGACGAGACCGTGGTACTCGTCATAGCTTACATACAGGTGCTTACCGTCTTCCGTCAGCATGGTAGGTCCTATTGATAAGGGTTTGAGTGAAAACCGTAGGCCGCGATTATTCGGCGCTGTACGGGTTGTGCATCAGGATGGTGTGATCGCGGTCCGGGCTGGTCGAAACCATGGCGATGGGCACACCGGTCACTTCCTGGATGCGGTCCAGATAACGACGTGCGTTGACGGGCAGCTTGTCGTACTCGGTCACGCCCACGGTGGACTCGGTCCAGCCGGGGATGGCTTCGTAGATGGGCTTGCAGCGTTCGATGTCATCGGCACCCAAGGGCAGCAGATCGATCTTCTCGCCGTCGAGTTCATAACCCACGCACAGCTGCAGCTCTTCGATGCCGTCGAGCACGTCCAGCTTGGTGATGCACAGGCCGGACAGGCCATTGATCTGAGCCGAGCGCTTGAGCAGGGCCGCGTCAAACCAGCCGCAGCGGCGCGAACGGCCGGTGGTCACGCCCTTTTCGGCGCCCACGGTGGACATGATCCAGCCGGGCGTGCCTTCCTTTTCCCATTCCAGTTCGGTGGGGAAGGGGCCGCCGCCCACGCGGGTGCAATAGGCCTTGGTGATGCCCAGGATGTAGTGCAGCATGCCCGGGCCCACGCCCGCGCCGGCGGCCGCATTGCCAGCCACGCAGTTGGACGAGGTCACATAGGGATAGGTGCCGTGGTCCACGTCCAGCAGCGTGCCTTGTGCGCCTTCGAACAGCAGGTTGCCGCCCTCGGCATGCACGGCGTTCAGCTCGCGCGAGACGTCAGCGATCAGGGGCTTGAGCAGCTCGGCGTGGCGCATGGCCTCGTCATACACGGCGTCGAACTGGACTTCGCCGTCCTTCATGTACGCAGCCAGGCCGGCGCCGAAGTTGAAGTTCTTGGAGCCCAGCACATTGACCAGGATGTGGTTGTGCAGGCTCAGCAGTTCGCGCAGCTTGGTGGCGAAGCGCTCGGGGTGCTTGAGATCCTGCACGCGCAGCGCACGGCGGGCGATCTTGTCCTCGTAGGCCGGGCCAATACCCTTGCCCGTGGTGCCGATCTTCTGCACGCCGCCCTGCTCGCGGGCCGCTTCACGGGCCACGTCCAGCGCCTGGTGGAAGGGCAGGATCAGCGGGCAGGCCTCGGACACGCGCAGACGGTTGCGCACCTCCACGCCGGCTTTTTCCAGACCTTCGATTTCCTCGAACAGCTTGCCCACGGAGAGCACCACGCCGTTGCCGATGTAGCACTTCACGCCGGGGCGCATGATGCCGCTGGGAATCAGGTGCAGCGCCGTCTTCACGCCATTGATGACCAGAGTATGGCCCGCATTGTGGCCGCCCTGGAAACGCACGACGCCGTTGGCGGACTCGGTCAGCCAGTCAACCAGCTTGCCCTTGCCCTCGTCACCCCACTGGGTGCCGACCACGACCACATTGCGACCTTTGGATGTTTTCATATTCCAACCCGATAAATCGAAGAATTAGTCAAATGCCTTGAATGGCTTGCACGACCCATTGCCCGCCAATGTTGACAAGCTCACGGTCGCAGTGGAATTCATCCACTTCGCTTTCATGCCCAGGCAGCACGCAGACCACCGTCTCGCCCTTGTGGCGCAATACGGCGATGGCCGCGGCCACCTGCTCGTCATCACCCCAGGGAGCGCGAATGGCTGCCTTGAGCGGACGCTCGGGCACGACAGCCACCAGTTGTTTGATATCGAGACTGAAGCCGGCCGCGGGGCGGTTGCGCCCGAACACGGCGCCGACTTCGTCATAGCGGCCGCCGCGCACCAGGGCATCGCTGCCGCCGGGCACAAAAATCGCAAAACGGGTTCCGCTGTAATAGGAGTAGCCGCGCAGGTCGGCCAGGTCGAAGCTGACCTTGACGCCGTCCAGGCGCTGAGCCAGCCAGCGCAGGTGCGACAGTACATTGCGCACGCCAGCCGTGCGTTCCAGCACTTTCTCGGCCTTGTCCAGCACGTCCATGCCGCCATACAGCTGCAGCAGCGCCATCAGGCCTTCGCGCGAAGCCGCGGGGAAGCCGCGGGTCAGCTGCTCCAGCTCGGTCGCGTCCTTGGCGGCCAGCGCCGCATGCACGCCACGCAGCACCTGTTCATCCACCATCACCCCGGCCAGCAGGCTGCGCACGATGCGCACATCGGCCAGGTCCACGATGATGTCCTTGACGCCCGCGCTCTTGAGGCAGTCGAGCGCCAGGTGCAGGGCTTCAAGGTCGGCCTCCAGACCTTGATGGCCGTAGATTTCCGCACCGAACTGCAGAGGTTCGCGCGTGGCACGCGGGCGATCGGGGCGCGCATGGACCACGGAGCCGCAGTAGCACAGACGGGTCACGCCCCGACGGTTGAGCAGATGGGCATCGATGCGTGCCACCTGCTGCGTCATGTCCGCACGCAGGCCCATGGTGCGGCCGGAGAGCTGATCGACGAGCTTGCTGGTTTGCAGTGCCAGCGCTTCACCGGTACCGGTGAGCAAGGACTCCAGATACTCCAGCATGGGCGGCATGACGAGCTCATAGCCATAGCTGCGCGCAGTATCGAGCAATCCTCGACGCAATTCTTCGATGTGCCGAGCCTCGGAGGGCAATACATCGGCGATGTGATCCGGCAGGACCCAAGCAGACATGGAGAAAGGGGGAGGCTGTTAAAAACGCGATTCTACCGGCTTTGCCAGCCACACCCAACTTGACCGACAAGGCCTAGGCGTTATCGCCGGTATTCACAACCAGAACAGCATGATGGCGCCCGCTGCGATACACAGCAGCCCGCAAAAGCGCAACTGCCCATCGCGCAGCTGCAACAGCTGCGTGAACATCCGGCGCCACTGCTGCGGCGCCAGCAGCGGCAACAACCCTTCCAGAATCAACACCATGGCCAGAGCCATGCCCAGCGACTCACCCCATTCCATCTTCACTCCCAAAACGAACAATGGCCCGCGAGGGGCCATTGTTTTCATGCACATCAGAGCTTACTTGCCTGCCGAGCCGCCGTTGCGGTAGGCCTTGAAGAAGTCGCTCTGCGAGGGGTCCAGCACCAGCACATCGCTCTTCTTGGCAAAGCTTTCCTTGTAGGCCTCGAGGCTGCGGTAGAACTGCGCAAACTGCGGGTCCTTGCCAAAGGATTCGCCATAGATGCGGGCCGCCTCGGCATCGCCCTCACCCTTGAGCTTTTGCGCATCGCGATAAGCATTGGCAATCGTGATGTCGCGCTGACGATCGGCCTCGGCACGGATTTTCTCGCCTTCGGCAGCACCCGTGGAGCGCAGCTCGTTGGCCACGCGCTTGCGCTCGGCCTCCATGCGGCGGTAGACCGATTCGGTGATGGTCTCGGCGTAGTCCACACGCGTGATACGCACGTCCACGATGTCCACGCCCCAGGGCTTGGCGCCGCGCACGGTCTCCAGCACCTCACGCTTGACATCGGCCATCAGCGCTTCGCGCTTGGACGACAGCAGCTCACGCACGGTGCGGCGGTTGATCTCCTCCTGGAAGGCATTGCGCACCACGCGATTGAGCTGCATGGCGCCCGCGGACTCGTCCAGGCCCACATTGCGGATGTACTCCGAGGGCTCGGAAATGCGCCAGCGCACATACCAGTCGATCACCACGCGCTGCTTTTCGGCCGTCAGCATGGGCTCGGTGTCCGTACTGTCCAGCGTCAGCAGACGCTTGTCGATGTAGCGCACGTTCTGGAACGGCGGCGGCAGCTTGAAGTTCAGGCCGGGCTCGGTGATCACTTCCTTGATCTGACCCAGAGCGTAGACCACGCCAAACTGACGCTGGTCCACCACGAACAGGGTGGAGCTCAGCAAGGCCAGCACTACCAGAATGCTGGTGACAAAAAATCCGATTCGATTCACTGCATTCTCTCCTAGCGTGCGTCACGGTCACGGCTGCGGGCATCGCGGCCACGGGCATCGCCGGCCGGGCTGGGCACCACACGCACCGTGGCGGGGGCTGAAGACGAGGCACCGGCGGCGGCGGCCGCGCTGTCGCCGGAAGCTGCGGGAGCGGAGGCGCCGCTGACGCCGTTCACGATCTTGTCCAGCGGCAGATACAGCAGGTTCGAGCCCTGGCGCGACTCCACCAGCACCTTGGTCACATTGCTGTAGATCTGCTGCATGGTGTCCAGATACAGACGATCGCGCGTGACCTGTGGCGCCTTCTGGTATTCGGCATACAGCGAGCTGAAGCGTCCGGCATCACCCTGGGCCTGGGCCACGATCTTGGACTTGTAGGCGGCAGCCTCTTCGCCCAGGCGCGCCGCCGTACCCGAGGCACGCGGCACCACGTCGTTGGCATAGGCCTGGGCCTCGTTCTTGGCGCGCTCGCGCTCCTGTCCGGCCTTGAGCACATCGTCGAACGAAGCCTGCACCTGCTCGGGCGGACGCACGCCGCCCTGCTGCAGATTGATGCCCACCACTTCCACGCCGACCTTGTAGCGATCCAGAATGGTCTGCATCAGATCGCGCACGCGTGGCGCAATCTGATCGCGCTCCTCGGCCAGGGCGGTGTCCATCTTCATCTTGCCCACCACTTCGCGCACCGCGGACTCGGCCACCTGCACCACGGCCTCGGACGGACTGCGGCTTTCGAACAGCCAGGCGCGCGCATCGCTCAGACGGTATTGCACGGCGAACTTGATCTCGACGATGTTCTCGTCCTCGGTCAGCATGGCCGACTCGCGCAGGCCCGTGCTGCGCACGATGTTGTCGCTGCCCACATCGGCAGAGCGGATCTGCGAGACATAGACCAGCTCATGCTTCTGTATGGGGTAAGGCAGGCGCCAGTTGAAGCCCGCACCCACAGTGCTCTTGTACTTGCCGAACTGCGTGATGACGGCCTGCTGGCCTTCCTGCACGATGAAGAAACCAGTTCCCACCCAGATCAGCGCCGCCACGCCGGCGATCACGAAGATGCCCTTGCCGGCATTGAAGGGTTCGGCCGGCTGGCCGCCGTTGCGCCCCGGCGGCAGACCGCGGCCATCGCCGGGCTTGCCACCGAACAGACCCGAAAGCTTGCGATTGAGATCGCGCCAGAGCTCGTCCAGATCCGGCGGCTGGCCAGGCTGAGAGGACTGCGGGCGCGGGCGCTGTTCGGGCGCGGGCGGCGGCAGCGGACGCTCGCCTTCGGGGCGCGAGCCGCCCGGCGAGGAGCCGTCTTCATTGTTGTTGTCGCCACGACCCCAGCGCGGATCGTTCAAGTTGAACATCCCGCGAATGCGTTGCGGCAGTACCGCCCAACGATGAACGCGTTGTGAAAAATTCATGCGAGAAGTCTCTGTGTTTTCAAAAAGACATGGACCATGGCAGGCATTGTGCCCAATAGGAAATCAAGTCCCTAGTATTGCGCGTCATCATCAGGGGTCATCGAGGACGCATCGCCCTGCTCTTCCCCCTCTTCGCGTGCCTCCTGCTCTCGTACCTGCAAGACCCGGTCGGCCAACATCTGCCGCAGCTGTGCCAGCCCCTGCCCGGAGCGGGCACTGACAAACACGCGCGGCACGGGCACGCCATCGAGCTCGTATACATCCTGCAACACTGCAGGCTGATGTTCGGGCGCAATCGCATCCAGCTTGTTGAAAACCAGAATCTGAGGCACGTCATCGGCCCCGATTTCTCCCAGAACTTTCTGCACTTGTTGTATTTGTTCGGGGAAGCCGGGATTCGATGCATCCACGACATGCAGCAGCAGATCGGCGTCAATCGCCTCCTGCAAAGTGGCCTGGAAGGCATCGACCAGACCGTGCGGCAAATCGCGAATGAAACCGACCGTATCGGACAGGGATACCGATTCCTCGGCCTCCGCCAGATACATCTGCCGGGTGGTCGTGTCCAGCGTGGCAAACAGCTGATCCGCCGCATAGGCTCGCGCCTTGACCATGGCATTGAACAGCGTGGACTTGCCTGCGTTGGTGTAACCGACCAGCGAGATATTGAAAACCGCGCGGCGCGCGCGCTGGCGGCGCTGGGTGGTGCGCTGCTTCTTGACCTTCTTCAGCCGCTCCTTGGTGCGCTTGATGGCCTCATCGATCATGCGGCGGTCCAGCTCGATCTGCTTTTCACCGGGGCCGCCACGGCCGCCGATACCGCCGGCCTGGCGCTCCAGGTGGCTCCAACGGCGCACCAGGCGCGTGCTGATGTACTGCAGCCGCGCCAGCTCCACCTGCAGCTTGCCCTCGTGGCTGCGCGCACGCTGGGCAAAGATCTCCAGGATCAGCATGGTGCGGTCATTGACCGGCATCTGGATGTGGCGCTCGAGATTGCGCTGCTGCGCCGGGCTCAAGGCCTGGTCGAACCAGATCTCCTTGGCGCCATGCATCTGGGCCAGCATGCGGATTTCATCGGCCTTGCCGCTGCCCACGAACAGTGCTGCATCGGGAGCTTTGCGCTTGCAGGTCAAGCGGGCCACGGGTTGCAAGCCGGCGGTCTGGGCCAGCAGGCCCAGCTCTTCCAGCTCGTCGTCAAAATGGGGAACGCCAAAATCCACGCCTACCAGCAGCACTGGCGCAGACGCGGAGCGTTCAAAGGATTCAGAACTCAAATACCTGTCCCGTAGGGTGATGGCCACGCCGGGCTGGCCGGCGGGCGTTGTGGCGAGGCTTAGGCTGCGGCAGCTTCGCCTTCTGCCGGAGCAGCTGCCGAGAAGTTCACGGCACGGCCGGGAACGATGGTGGAGATGGCGTGCTTGTAGACCATCTGGGTCACGGTGTTGCGCAGCAGCACCACGTATTGGTCAAACGACTCGATTTGCCCTTGCAGCTTGATGCCGTTGACCAGGTAGATGGAAACCGGCACATGTTCGCGACGCAGTGCGTTCAGGAACGGATCTTGGAGGAGTTGACCTTTATTGCTCACGATATTCTCCGTGTTCGAAGAGTGTTGTTGTAAACCGACACATTACCACAGGGCCCGGGAAAAACGCCAAAAAGGGTTTTCCCTAGGCCTCGCAGATAACGATTAATCCTTGTCGGCGTAAGGATTATGAGAGGTTTTCATCTCGATGCGCAACGGCGTGCCCACGAGATTGAATTCCTTGCGGAAACGCCCTTCCAGAAAGCGCTTGTAGGCGTCCGTCACATGTTCCAGGGAATTCCCGTGGATCACGATGATGGGCGGATTCATGCCCCCCTGGTGGGCATAGCGCATCTTGGGACGGTAAGCCCCGACCTTCTTGGGCGTCTGGAACTGCAGCGCCTCCAGCAGGACACGGGTCAACACCGGTGTCGGCATCTTGCAGGTCGCGGCGCGATGGGCCTGGATGATGGACTTCCACAGCGGCTCCAGACCCTGGCGCTTTTGCGCCGAGATGAAGTGCAAGGGAGCGAACTTCAGGAAGGACAGACGGGTTTCAATGGAGCGCTCCAGCATCTGGCGCTGATAGTCGTCCACGGCATCCCATTTGTTGATGGCCAGCACCACGGAGCGGCCGCTTTCCAGGATATAGCCCGCGATATGCGCGTCCTGGTCCGTCACGCCCTGCGTGGCATCGATCAGCAGCAGCACCACATTGGCGCCTTCGATGGCCTGCAGGGTCTTGACCACCGAGAACTTCTCGATGGCCTCGAACACCTTGCCCTTGCGGCGCAGACCCGCGGTGTCGATGAGTTCGAACTTCTGGCCGTTGCGCTCGAAGGGCACGGTGATCGCATCGCGCGTGGTGCCCGGCATGTCGAAGGCCACCAGCCGTTCTTCACCCAGCCAGGTGTTGATCAGCGTGGACTTGCCCGCATTCGGACGGCCGGCCACGGCCAGGCGCACGGGCTTCTGGTCCTCGTCGCCAAAGGCCTCGTCCTCGACGGGCTCGGGCAGATTCAGCAGACCCAGGGCCAGATCGACCAGGCTGCGCACGCCCTGGCCGTGGGCCGCGGACACGGGCATGACCTCGCCCAGACCCAGTTCATAGAACTCGGAGAGCTGGGTGCCGTCCTTCATGCCTTCGGCTTTGTTGGCCACCAGCACCGTGGGCTTGCCCAGGCGGCGCAGATAGTTGGCGATCTCGTGGTCCTGGCCCGAAAGACCCGCGCGCGCGTCGAGCACGAAGATCACCACATCGGCCTCGGCCACGGCCTGCTGCGTCTGCTTGGCCATCTCCTTGAAGATGCCCTTGGACGCGTCAGGCTCGAAACCACCGGTGTCGATGGCGATGTACTCGTGCTTGCCCTGACGGCCCTGGCCGTAGTGGCGATCACGCGTCAGCCCTGCGAAGTCGGCGACGATGGCATCCCTCGACTTCGTGAGCCGATTGAACAGCGTCGACTTGCCCACATTGGGGCGCCCTACCAGGGCAATAACTGGCTTCATTCCCAAAATAACCTATCAATCCGGCTTGAAGCCGTACACAGTTCCGCTACGGCTGACGACCACCAGAGTATTGGCGGCGACCACCGGCGAAGTGGCAACTCCTGCCTTGTCAGTTTCCAAACGGGCCAGTGCAGAGCCGTCTTCACGCGAGAGCATATGCACCGTACCAAAATCATCGGCCAGCACCACCGAGCGGCCCAGCACCAGCGGCGCGGTCAGCTTGCGGTACTGCAGCTTGTCGATGGACCACAGACGCTCCCCATCGCTGCGGCGCCAGGCCTGCACCGTGCCATTGCTTTCGGCGCCGAACACGGATTGTTCGTCGCCGCCTATGCCGTCGCTGCCCTTGGAGGTCTGGGTCCAGCGCACATTGGCGTTGGCCGTGTCCACACAGCCCACCGAGGCCTGGAAGGCACGCACGCAAACGCTGCTGCCCACGCGGCTGACGGGGCCCACCAGGTCCACCAGGCGCTCCACGTCGTTGGTGCCGCGCGGCGCGGCCAGAGGCGCCATCCAGCGCACCGAGCCCGTATCCGGGTCCACGCCGGCCAGGCGGCCGGACACGCCGACCACCAGTGTATTCTCGACCGCCATCAGCACGCCGGGCTGGCGCAGAATCAGGGGTTCGTTGCTAGGGCCTTCGACGGACCACAGTTCACGCCCGGTATTGGCATCGAAGGCCGACAGCGAGCGGTCGGCCGCCATCACGAACACGCGGCCGCCGGCCACCAGCGGCGGCGTGTAGACGGCCGCCGTCAGGCCGCGCTTCCACAGCTGCTTGCCCTCGGCAAACACCATCAGCTGGTTGCTTTGCGTGACCGCCGCCGTGCGCTGGCCGTCGCTGCCCACGCCGGTGCTCAGCGCCTCGCCGACGCTGAACTTGCCGACCTGGCTGCCGCTGTTGCCGTCCAGCGTGGTGACATTGCCGTTCTTGGAGACCACGGTCACCGTATTGCCCTTGACCAGCGCCGGCATGGCCAGCGGCACCTCGCCGCCGAGCTTGACCGACCAGGCCTGGTGCACAGCAATCTTGCCGGGGTTGGCACCCAGGTCCAGAGGCTTGGGTTTTTCGCTGCCGCCGAACATGGAGCAGGCGCTCAAAGCCGCGGCCAGCACCGGCAGGGCCAGCACGCGCGCAGCGGCAGGCAGGGCGGATTTCGCTTGATGGGCAAAAGTCTTCAAGATTAGTTCTCCGACGGCGTTGTCTTGACCTGGGCCACGGTCTCGGGAGCCGCACCCAGTGCATTGAGCTTGAATTCCACCAGATGGCGGTAGTCCAGATCCTTGTCCAGCGACTTGTAAGCGCTCTGGTACTGGGCTACGGCCTCCTGCTGCTTGCCCTGGGCCGCATACAGATCGCCGCGGCGATCGGCCTGCAGACCGGCAAAGGCTTCGGGCATGGCAGCGTCGAGCAGCTTCAGGCCTTCGTCATAGCTTTTCTGCTGCTCCAGCACCGAGGACAGGCGGATACGGGCCAGGGCCTTGGAGCCCTCGTCGCCCTTGTCCACCACCCAGCCCAGCTGGGCCTTGGCGTCGTCGAGCTTGCCCGCGTCCACCGAAGCCTTGGCCATCAGCAGCGCGGTCTGCTGCGCCTGGGCCGTGCCCGCATACTTGTCCTTGAGCTCGGCAAACGCCTGGTCGGCACGGGCCTGGTCCTTGGCCGTCAACGCCTCGTCGACCGCAAACTCCAGCGCCGCGGCCTGCAGGGACTGGCGCTTTTGCCAGTACTGCCAGCCATTCCAGCCCGCAATGCCGACAAAGATCACCACCAGCACGCTGGTGATCAAGGTTCCCCAGGAATCCCAGAAATGCTTGAGTTGGTCGAGTTGCTCTTGTTCTTCAAGGTCGAAATGGTTTGCCATGGCTTGTTTTAATGAATGGAATACCCGTCAGAAAACGCGGACGGCAGCGTCAGAGCGGCGATTTTAGGCTGTCCGCCCATTGAGCCACTTCGGTCAGGGATTGCTGCAGTTGCTGGCCCGCGCCATCGCGCAGCGACTTCACGGTGACCAGGCCCTGGGCCAGCTCATCGCCGCCGAAGATCAGCGCAAAGCGCGCACCCGAGCCGTCGGCCTTCTTGAACTGCGACTTCATCGAGCCCATGCCCTCGGCCATGCCGCCGGCCGCCGCATGCATCTGCACGGCCACGCCGGCCGCCCGCAGCTGCTGCACGGTCTTGAAGACCTGGGGCAGCGCCGAGGCCTCGGGGATGATGGCGTAGACATCGGCCGCGGGCAGCGGAGCCTCGACGCCGATCTCCTTGAGCACTTCCAGCACACGCTCCACGCCCATGCCCCAGCCCACGGCCGGAGCCGGCTTGCCGCCGATCTCCTCGATCAGATAGTCGTAGCGGCCACCGCCGCAGATCGTGCCCTGCGAACCCAGCTTGTCGGTGATGAACTCGAACACCGTGAGGTTGTAGTAGTCCATGCCGCGCACCAGGCGCGGATTCAGCGACCAGGCCACGCCGTTGGCGTCGAGGATGTCCTGCACGGCCTTGAGGTGGGCCTTGGAGGCCTCGCCCAGATAGTCCATGAGCCTGGGCGCGGCGTTGACCATCTCCTGCATGGCCGGATTCTTGGTATCCAGCACGCGCAGCGGGTTGCTGTACATGCGGCGCTTGGCTTCCTCGTCCATCACCGCGGTGTGCTGCTCGAAATAGGCAATCAAGGCCTCGCGATGGGCCTTGCGCTCCTCGGGCTGACCCAGGCTGTTGAGCTCCAGGCGCACGCCGTCGATGCCCAGCTCCTGCCACAGCTGCGCGGCCAGCAGAATCACCTCGGCATCCAGCTCGGGGCCCGCAAAGCCCATGGCCTCCACGCCCACCTGGTGGAACTGGCGGTATCGGCCGCGCTGCGGCTTTTCGCGGCGGAACATGGGGCCGATATAGAACAGGCGCTTGCCGCCGTCGTACAGCAGATTGTTCTCCACCACGGAGCGCACCACGCCGGCCGTGCCTTCGGGGCGCAGCGTCAGATGCTCGGCCTGGCCATGCTTGTCGGCCCGGTCTTCGAAGGAGTACATCTCCTTTTCGACGATGTCGGTCACCTCGCCCAGGCCGCGCACGAACAGGGTCGTGTGCTCGGCCAGCGGCGTGCGGATGTTGCGGTAGGCAAAGCGGCCCATGAGGTTGCGCACCTTGTCCTCGAACCACTCCCAGCGCGCGGAATCGGGCGGGAGGATGTCGTTCATGCCTTTGACGGCAGTCAGTTTTTCGTTTTTGGCCACGTGAAATCTCACACTCGGGTCGCTCGCAAAATCAGAGCTTGCTGCGCGCAGCAACTCATAATTTCACATAGAAACCACAATCAAATCCATACAGATAGCGCGCTAGCAGCTATCAATTCCTAAACAGGCTTGCGACCATTGTGCCAGCAAGCCGCTGCGCACCGGATTCTGGGCTCAAGCCCCGATGCCGTAGCGGCGCTGCACATAGTCCTGGACAATGGCCTGGAACTCCTCGGCAATATGCTCGCCGCGCAGCGTCATGGCTTTTTCGCCATCGATGAACACGGGCGCCGCGGGGGCCTCGCCATTGCCGGGCAGGCTGATGCCGATATCGGCATGCTTGCTTTCGCCGGGGCCGTTGACGATGCAGCCCATCACGGCCACCTTCATCGCCTCCACGCCGGGGTAGCGGGCGCGCCACACGGGCATTTCGCCGCGCAGAAAATCGTCGATGCGCTTGGCCAGCTCCTGGAAGGTGGTGCTGGTGGTGCGGCCGCAGCCCGGGCAGGCCGTGACGCTGGGCACGAACACGCGCAGGCCCAGGGCCTGCAGGATTTCGGAAGCCACCACCACCTCCTGGGTGCGCGCTTCGCCGGGCTGGGGCGTGAGCGAGACGCGGATGGTGTCGCCGATGCCTTCCTGCAGCAGCACGGACAGCGCAGCCGTCGATGCCACCGTGCCCTTGGTGCCCATGCCGGCCTCGGTCAGGCCCAGGTGCAGCGCATAGTCGCAGCGCTGCGCCAGTGCGCGGTAGACCGAGATCAGGTCCTGCACCCCGCTGACCTTGCAGGACAGGATGATGTTGTCGGGGTTCAGGCCGATGTTCTTGGCCAGTTCGGCCGAGCTGATGGCCGAGGTGATCAAGGCCTCGTACATGACCTGGCGCGTATCCCAAGGCTTGGCACGCTTGCTGTTCTGGTCCATCAGCTCGGCCATGATCTCCTGATCCAGCGAGCCCCAGTTCACGCCTATGCGCACGGCCTTGTCGTACCTGGCAGCGATCTCGATCATCTGGCCGAACTGCTTGTCTTTTTTGTCGCCCTTGCCCACGTTGCCGGGGTTGATGCGGTACTTGGACAGGGCCTCGGCGCAGGCCGGATAGTCGCTGAGCAGCCGGTGGCCGTTGTAGTGAAAATCGCCCACCAGCGGCACGTATTCGCCCATGCGATCGAGCTGCTCGCGGATATAGGGCACGGCGGCCGCGGCCTCGGGCGTGTTGACGGTGATGCGCACCATCTCCGAGCCGGCCTGGGCCAGCTGGCGCACCTGGATGGCCGTTTCCACGGCATCCACGGTGTCGGTATTGGTCATGGACTGCAC
>JAFAIY010000210.1 GCA_019236485.1 Comamonas sp.
CCGCTGCTGGCGCTGTGGCTGCTGAGCACGCTGTGGCGCGTCTTCTGGGTGGCCCAGGGCCAGCAGTTCTATGAGATTTTCTTTCGCTTCGACACCCGGGCCTCGGGCCTGCTGGCCGGCGCGCTGCTGGCGGCGCTGATGCAGGAGAAGCCGCGCTGGATAGAGCGTCTGCAGTCGCTGCGCGCCTACACCATGTGGCTGGTGCTGGCCGTGCCGCTGATCATGGAGCTGGAATGGGACAACCAGCACGCCATGCTCTGGGGCATCTCGGTGGTGGAATGCGCGGCCATCGTCGTGCTGCTGGCGGTGCAGAAACCTGCGGGCCTGGTCTACGAGATGCTGACCGCGCCGCCGCTCATACGCCTGGGCAAGCTGTCCTACGGCATCTATCTCTGGCATTACCCGGTGGTGCGCTATCTGCGCGCCGACTACTCCTGGCCGGTCACGGTGCTGGCGGGGCTGGCGATCTCGACGGCGCTGTCCGCGCTGTCGTTCTACACCGTGGAGCGCTGGGCTCTGAGGCGGCGCGACGCGGGCGCACAGCCCGGCCGCCAGCCGCGCCGCGAGCCCGTGCTGCGCGAGGCCGGGGGCTAGAAACCGGAGCCGGGCTGGGCCAGATAGGCCAGCTCGGCCGCCGTGCTTGGGCGGCCCAGAATGGCATTGCGGTGGGGGAAGCGGCCGAAGCGCTCTATGACCTCCCGGTGGCGCCGCGCATAGTCTAGCGAGCCCGCCAGATAGTCGCGGGTGGCGGCATCCGGCGCGGCCTGCAGCAGGGCTTCGAACCATGCCACGCTGCGCTCCTGCATGGCCGGGTCCTCTGCATGCTCTAGCGGCAGATACATGAAGACCCGCGCCACCTCGGGCAGCTCCAGGTCGGCGCCCAGCTCCCGGGCCTCGAGTGCCAGGGACAGGGCCTGTGCGTCGCCCGCAAAACTCTGCGGCGTGTGGCGGAAGATGTTGCGGCCGAACTGGTCCAGCAGCAGCACCAGGGCCAGCCGCTGCCATGCGCCCTGTGCGGCCCAGTGCCGCAGCCGACCTTGCTGCGCGGCCTGCACGGCGGCGCCGAAGCCCTGCTGCAGCTGGGCATCGAAGGCCGGCGATTTGGTGAACCATTGCAGCTTGTGCTGCAGGGCGCTGGCGTTGTCGGGCCGGGCCTGGCCAAACCACAGGGCCAGAATCTGCTCGGGCAGCGCGGCATCCCGGGCGGGATCGGCGCTGTGCTCCATGGGGTCGGTGTTGCGGTTCATGCGCCTATTGTGGGGCCGCCGTTCCGCGGGCTCCAGGCTTGCAGTTTCTTGTCGTGTGCCGCGGCTGCGTCAACCCGTCGGTGCCTGCCGCGTTAAAGATACCTGCGGTTTGAATGCAAAAGCGCATCAGATGCGGGAACTTCAATCACCCATAGGGACTCTGGGGAATAGTCGCCGGAGAGAGAATGAAGAGCTCAAAAAACATAGCGCTCTGCGCTGAGTTTTCAATCGCTTTCACGGTTTAGGTCTGAGTAATTTACGGAGTCGGGCAGTTGTGATGAATCGGCGCTCATGGTTGATGATGGCGGTGGCTGGCGCGGGTCTGGCGGCCGCGGGCTGCTCGGGCAAGACGGTGCCCAGCAGCGTGAGTGTGAGCCAGCAAAAGCTGCAGGAAATGGTGTCCCGGCGCTTTCCCAAGCAGTTTCCCGTCGCGGGTCTGCTGCAGCTGGATCTGACGGCGCCGCAGCTGAGCATGGTGCCCGAGCGCAATATGCTCAACGCGGTGATCCCGGCCGAGCTCAGCGGCAAGGTGCTCAAGGAAAAATACAACGGCCAGCTCAACGTGGATTTCGCGCTGCGCTATGAGCCCACGGACCGTACGCTGCGCGCCCACCAGATCAAGGTCAACAGCCTGGAGATGAACGGCCTGGCGCCGGCCATGAGCGATATGCTGGCCACCTATGCCACGGCCCTGGCCGAACAGGCCCTGGGCCAGGTCGTGCTCTACCAGTTGCAGGACAAGGATCTGGCGCTGGTGGATGCTCTGGCCATGGAACCCGGCGCCATCACCGTGACCCCTCAGGGGCTGACGGTGGCCCTGGTGCAGAAAAAGGCCAAGTCCCAGACTCCCTGAGCCGGGCAGCAGAATCCAAAAAAGCCCGCAGCCTGCATGGCCAGCGGGCTTTTTTGCTTTGCCGCAGTGGCTCAGCGCGGCGCGGCGATCGGCTCCAGGCCGGTGTCGCGTATGGCCTTGTGGGCCGCGGGCGAGGTATAGAACTTGAGCAGCTGCTCCAGTCCCTGGGGGTTGGTCGAGCTGCTGGCCGTGCCGGCCGAGAAGACGGTGTAGTGCTGGACCGAGTCGGGCAGCGTGCCCACATAGCTGATGCCGGCGATGGGCAGCAGCTCGCTGACCTGCTGCAGGCCGATCTCGGCCTCGCCGCGCGCCACGATGGTGCCCACGCGCTCGGTCACGATCTTGCGGCTCTTGGGCAGGACCTGCTCCTCTATGCCCAGCTTCTTGAGCATCTGGGTCTCGTAATAGCTGCCGCTGGCGCTGGCCGAGTAGGCAATGCTCTTGGCCTTGAGCAGCACCTGGCGCAGCTTGTCCTCGGTGCTGATGTCGGGCAGGGGTGCGCCCTGTTTCACGGCCACGCCCACGGCAGAGCGCACCAGGTCGATCTGGCTGCCGGGCCTGACCAGGCCCTGGTTCGCCAGCTGGTCCAGCGCGCTGCGCGCGAGAATCACCACATCGGCCTTCTCACCCTTGCTCAGGCGGTTGGGAATGGAGGTGGGCGAGGCGCCCATGGACGAGCCGTAGGCCGACTCCACGGCGATGCCGGTCTGCGCCGTGAACTGGGGTGCGAGCAGCTTGTGGGCCGCCGTGAAGCCGCCCGAGGTCATGAGCCGCACGGGCTGCTGGCCGGGGGCGGTCGTGGGCTGCTGGGCGCAGCCCGCGGCCAGCGCCAGGGCGCCCAGCAGCAGGGCGCGGCGGCCCCAGAGCGGCGCGGCGGTGGTGAGCGAGGTCTTCATATCTGTCTCCTGGGAAATTCTTGTATGGCGCAATACAGGGTGGAAAGCCTTGTGGAACATGCGCTGCGCACTATGCTTGCGATAGCGGTCCGGGCTGCGCGCATTGTGTGGGGCCGCGGCCGCAGCGTCCAATACTGTTTGCGTCTGAACCTGATATGAATTTCGTTTTATGGATTTGCGCCGCCTGAGCTGTTTTCTGGCCGTGGCCGAGGAGCTGAACTTCAGCCGTGCGGCCCAGCGCCTGCACATGAGCCAGCCGCCGCTGAGCCAGCAGATACGCCTGCTGGAGCGGGAGATGGGGGTGCAGCTGTTCGAGCGCTCGCGCCGCGCGGTGGCGCTGACGCCGGCCGGCCTGCTGCTGCAGGACAAGGCGCGGCAGATCGTGGCCCTGCACCGGCAGGCCGGCGAGCTGTGCCGCATGGCGGCCTCGGGCCTGGCCGGGCGGCTGCGCCTCGCGTTCACGGCCTCGGTGCCGCTGTTTGCGGATTTCTCGCGCCTGCTGGGCGAGTTCCGCCAGCGCTACCCGCAGGTGGAGCTGGACCTGCAGCATATGACCACGGGCGAGCAGATCGCGGCGCTGACGGCCGGGCAGATAGACCTGGGCTTTATGCGGCCATCGCCGGCCTTCCGTATTCCTCTGCCCATCCGCGAGCAGACGCTGTGGCGCGACGAGCTGATGCTTGCCCTGCCGGCCGCGCACGAGCAGGCCGGGTCCGGCGCGCCGCTGCCGCTGCAGGCCATGGCGGAGCAGCCTTTCGTGCTGCACCCGGCCGTGCTCGGCGGCGGCCTGCACGAGCATATTCTGGCGCTGTGCAGCGAGGCCGGCTTTGTGCCGCGCATCGCCCAGCCCGCACGCGAGACGGCCACCATGCTGGCCCTGGTGGCCGCGGGTCTGGGCGTCTCGGTGGTGCCCAGCGTCTACGCCAGCATCTGCCCGCCGGGCGTGGTGTTGCGGCCGCTGGCCGATGCGGCGCGCCATTCGCGCATCGCCATGGTCTGCCGTCAGGACGAAAGCCTGGCCTGCGTGCAGATGTTCTGGCAGCAGCTGTGCGCGGCCCGGGCCGCGTGAGCGCTGGCGCGGCTAGTCGGCGCGGATATGGGTGGCCTGTATGACCTCGGTCAGCTTGCGGGTCTCGGCCTGGATGAAGCCCGCGAACTGGGCCGGCGTGCCGCCCCTGAGCGTGGCGCCCATGTCCGACAGCGTCTGGGTGACGGCCGGCGTGGCCAGGCTTTTGTTCAGCGCCTCGTTCAGTGTCTGGATCAGCGGCGCGGGCGTGTCCCTGGGCGCGACCAGCCCCCACCAGACCGTGGCCTGCAGGTCCAGGCCCTGCGCACGGGCCGTGGGCACCTTGGGCAGCAGCGGGGAGCCGTCCCGGTTGAGCATGGCCAGAGCGCGCAGCGTGCCGCTGTTCACATGGCCGGCCACTTCCAGCGGATTGGTGGCCATGAAGTCCAGGCGTCCGCCCAGCAGATCGGTCATGGCCATGGCGCCGCCCTTGTAGGGCACGCGCACGGCCTGGAAGCCCGCCGCATGCTCGAGCTGGGCGCTGGCCATATGGCCGGAGCTGCCCGCGCCGGCCGTGCCGTAGGAGATCGCACCGGACCTGGAGCGGCCCGCGGCCACCAGCTCGGCCAGGGTCTTGTGGGGGGAGCGGGCATTGACCACCACCACCAGCGGCGCCTCGGCGATGAGGCCCACGGGAGCCAGGTCGCTGGCCGGGTCGAAGCGCAGCCTGGGGTGCAGCGCCTTGCTGGTGGTCAGGGTGTTCGAGGCCAGCAGCAGGGTGTAGCCGTCGGGCGCGGCGCGGACCACGGCATTCATGCCGATATTGGTGCTGCCGCCGGGCCGGTTGTCCACCACCACGGACTGGCCCAGGATGTCGCCCATGGGCGCGGCCACCAGGCGCGCGACGATGTCCACGCCGCCGGCCGGCGCATAGGGCACGATGACCGAGAGCGGGCGCTGCGGAAAGCCCGCGGCCCGGGCCTTGCCCAGCCACAGTCCGCCCGCCAGCGCGGCGCCCAGGTTCAGGGCCTGGCGGCGATTGAGGCTGGACGGAGGGGCGTGGGCGATGGGGGGCAGGCTGGGCATGCAAAAGGTCTTGGTGGATTCAGCCGACATGCTACGTGCCCGCGCGCGGCTGTGGGGGCTATGGCGGATACGCAGATTTGCGTAGGTCGTTTCCTGCATGGCCCGTGGCGCGCGGGCCGGGAGCGCAGCCGTTAGGATGGTCTACCGTCCCAGGTATTGTTTCCAAGGAATCCCATGACTCAGAATTCGCCACTCGCCGGCTATTCCGTGACGCGCAAATGGCCCCCCCGCCACCCGGATCGCATCCAGCTGTATTCGCTGCCCACGCCCAATGGCGTGAAGGTGTCGATCGCGCTGGAGGAGATGCAGCTGCCCTACGAGGCGCATCTGGTCAGCTTCGAGACCCACGACCAGCTCACGCCCGAGTTCGTGGGCACCTTTCCCAACAACAAGATACCGGCCATCATCGATCCCCAGGGCCCGGGCGGCAAGCCGCTGGTCCTGTTCGAGTCGGGCGCCATCCTCGTCTATCTGGCCGAGAAAAGCGCCAGCCCGCTGCTGCCCGCCGATCCCGCGGCCCGCTACGAAACCCTGCAGTGGCTGATGTTCCAGATGGGGGGCGTGGGGCCGATGTTCGGCCAGGTCGGGTTCTTCCACAAATACGGCGGCAAGGACTTCGAGGACAAGCGTCCGCGCGACCGCTATGTCCAGGAATCCCGGCGCCTGCTGGGCGTGCTCGAGCAGCGCCTGCAGGGCCGCGAGTGGATCACGGGCGACAGCTTCACCATCGCCGACATCGCCATCTGGCCCTGGGTGCGCAACATCACCCTGCCCACGGGCTATAACGCGGGCGAGCTCGTGGGCTGGAACAACTTCCCCGAGCTGCAGCGCGTGCTCAGCGCCTTCGAGGCCCGGCCGGCCGTGCAGAAAGGCCTGAACGTGCCGCTGCGCGGCTGAGTCTCGCGCAGCGTTGCAAAAACGCGGGCCACTGTCCCAGCCATGGTGTCTTTGATTGCCGGCGAATGCCTGCATATTCCTGCCATCGGCCCGCGCCTGAAGCGCAGGCCATCAAGGAGAACCCATGAGCAACCCGATTCTCGAAAGCGCGCCGCTGGGGCCGCGCTGGCCCTGCCTGGACCCGTTTCTGTTCTGCGCCCACCATGACGACAGCTACCCCGCCAGCGATGGCCGGCTGGGGGTGCAGGCCGTGGAGTTCGAGGGCCGCGAAATGGGCAGCGACTTCAGCGCCAAGGATGGCTTCTCGATGTACCACGGCGACGGCGTGCCGGGCTTTCCCGGTCATCCGCACCGCGGCTTCGAGACCGTGACCCTGGTGCGCAAGGGCCTGATCGACCATTCCGACTCGCTGGGCGCGGCTGCGCGCTTCGGCGGCGGCGATGTGCAGTGGCTCACGGCCGGCCGGGGCATACAGCACTCCGAGATGTTCCCGCTGCTCAACAGCGATAAGCCCAATCCGCTGGAGCTGTTCCAGATCTGGCTGAACCTGCCGGCGCGCAGCAAGATGGTGGCGCCGCACTTCACCATGTTCTGGAACGAGCGCATTCCGCGCCTGGTGCATGCCGATGCGGCCGGGAAGAAGACCGCTGTCACCGTGGTCGCCGGCGCGCTGCCGGGCACCGGCCAGCCTTTGCCGCCGCCACCCGAATCCTGGGCCGCGCAGGCCGAGGGCGACGTGGCCATCTGGACCCTGGCGCTGGAGAGCGGCGCGCGCTGGACCCTGCCCCGCGCCCAGGGCGCCGGGACGCATCGCATGCTTTATTTCTTTGTGGGCCGGAGCCTGCAGATAGCCGGCCAGGATGTGAGCAGCCACCAGGCCATGCATATCGCTGCGCACAGCGATCTGGAGCTGGTCAACACCGGCGACGAGACGGTGGAGCTGCTGCTGCTGCAGGGGCGGCCGATCGGCGAGCCCGTGGCCCAGTACGGCCCGTTCGTGATGAACAGCCAGCAGGAAATCATGCAGGCCATGCAGGACTACCGCCGTACCCAGTTCGGCGGCTGGCCCTGGGCGCAGAACGACCCCGTGCACGGGGCCGAGAACCGGCGCTTTGCGCGCTATCCTGGTGCCGACGCGGACGATCTGCCGCCAGCGGCCGCCTGAAAAATGCGCAGCGGGTAGCGGTTGTTCAAACGCTGCCACAATGTGCGCCTGACCGTCACGACCCTCGCGGGCCGTGGCGGCTTTGTTTTGATCACCGATTCGCCATGAACATCACCAAAGACACCGCCGTCACCATCAACTACAAGATTCACGAGCTGCTCGCGGGCGGCGTGGCCGTCAAGCTGCTGGACAAGGGCGACGTGGCCTATCTGCACGGCGGCTATGACAACATCTTCGCCAAGGTGGAAGCCGCCCTGGACGGCAAGCAAAAAGGCGATACCGTGACCGTGGACCTGGCCGTGGCGGACGCCTTCGGCGAGCGCGACGAAAGCCTCCAGCGCACCATCCCCAAGGGCGAGTTCCCCGCGGGCGTGAAGGTGGGCGGCCAGCTGCGCGGCACCAACGACCAGGGCCTGCCCCAGATCTACAACGTGGTGAAGATCAAGGGCCCCGTGGTGCTGCTGGACGGCAACCATCCTCTGGCCGGTTTTGCGCTGCGCTTCAGCGCGGTGGTCAATGAAGTGCGCGAGGCCACGTCCGAGGAAATCGAGCACCGCCATGTGCACGGTGGCCACGGCCACCACCACTAAAAACATAGCCGCTGGCGCGTGTTAATAAAGGAATTCTGCAGTATTTCAAGCTGATTTCCTTTGTCTGCAAGCGCAGGCAGCTATCAAAACAAAGGCCCCCGGATTTTTGTCCGGGGGCCTTTCTGATTCAGGGTCTGGCAGCTCAGGCCGTCAGGCGTTCCAGAGCTTCGCGGTACTTGGCCGCGGTCTTGTCGATGACTTCCTTGGGCAGGCGCGGTGCGGGCGCCTTCTTGTCCCAGGGCTTGCCGTTGACCTGGGCCTGCTCCAGCCAGTCGCGCACGAACTGCTTGTCGTAGCTGGGCGGGTTCTCGCCCTTGGCCAGAGCATCGGCATAGCCTTCCACGGGCCAGTAGCGCGAGCTGTCGGGCGTCAGCACCTCGTCCATCAGCACCAGGGTGCCGTCTTCGGTCAGGCCGAACTCGAACTTGGTGTCGGCAATGATCATGCCCTTGGTCAGCGCGATCTCGGCCGCTTCCTGGTAGATGCGGATGGCCGTGTCGCGGATCTGGGCGGCCAGCTTCTCGCCCACCATCTCCACGGTGCGCTCGTAGGTGATGTTCTCGTCGTGGTCGCCCATCTCGGCCTTGGCGGCCGGGGTGTAGATAGGCTCGGGCAGCTTGGCCGCATTGGTCAGGCCGGCGGGCAGCTTCACGCCGCAGACGGCCTGCGATTCCTGGTATTCCTTCCAGCCGCTGCCGGCCAGGTAGCCGCGCACCACGGCCTCGATCAGCACGGGCTTGAGGCGCTTGACCAGCATGGAGCGGCCCGTGACCTGCTTGACTTCCTCGGGCTTGACCACGGACTCGGGAGCTTCGCCGGTCAGGTGGTTGGGGCAGATATGGCCCAGCTTGTCGAACCAGAACAGCGCCATCTGCGTCAGCAGCACGCCCTTGCCGGGAATGGGCTCGCCCATGATCACGTCGAAGGCCGACAGGCGGTCGGAGGCCACCATCAGGATGCGGTCATCGCCCACGGCATAGTTGTCGCGGACCTTGCCGCGCGCCAGCAGGGGCAGCGAGGCAATGTTGGAAGTGTGCAGAGCAGAAGACTGGGTGGTCATGGTCGGATAGGAGGCTGTCTGGCAGTTCAGGCGATGCAGTCGGTCGGCGGGCGCCTGAGGCCCGGGGGCTGCCAGCGTCGCAGGCGGAAAAAGCGGCTGCTAAAAATGTAATTTTACCGGTGCCTAGGCCTGCCGCGAGCGTCACGGTCTTTGCACCGGCTCCCGTGCCGGAAGGGGGATTGCGCGTAGGAAAAGACTTACGCGAAATTCAAAGCCGACCATTGTGCGCCCAAACCCTGCCAGCACCAAATCGGGGCCTAAGGCCCCGTGCCGGCCTGCGCTATCCGCGCGTTTCCGTTGCCTTTGCCGCAGGCCGGGCGCATAGTGGATTCGCAGGCAACGACGAATGCGCATTCCGAACTGCAGGGCTGCGAGCAGCCATGGACGGCCATGGTCCGCAGCGGTTTTACCGAGAGCTAAGGAGTGTTTTGTTATGAATCTGACGATTAGCGGGCATCACCTGGAGGTCACTCCCTCGTTGCGCAGTTACGTGATGGCAAAGCTGGAACGCATCCTGCGGCATTTCGATCAGGTCGTGGACGTGAAGGTCTTGTTGACGGTCCACAAGCAAAAGGAAAAGGAAAAACGTCAGCGCGCCGGTTGCACGGTGCGCGTCAAGGGGCAGGACCTGTTCGTGGAAACCCAGCACTTCGACCTGTATGCGGCCGTGGATGCGCTGGCGGACAAGCTGGACCGCGCCGTGATGCGCTACAAGACCCGTCAGCAGGGCGGGCGTGCGGCCACCGCCAAACGGCTGAGTTCCACGGATCTGCAGGTAGCAGGGGTGTCAGTTTGATGACAGCGAGGCGCAGGCACAGCGTTTGCGCCGGTTTGTTGCAAGGCTGTCGCCTTGTTACAACGCCAAAAACGCCGCCCTACGGGGCGGTTTTTGATGGTGATCAGGGTTTCCCCACGGTTTTCAGCGCTGCGGTGCATAATTGTTGATCACACCATGAATCGCCTAGCCTCTATCCTTCCCGCCGCTCAAGTGCTCGTGAGCGTTGATGTCACCAGCAAGAAACGCGCTTTCGAGGAAGCGGGTTTGCTCTTTGAGAGCCTGCATGGACTGTCTCGTGCCCTGATTACCGACAGCCTGTTCGCCCGCGAGCGCCTGGGCTCCACCGGTCTGGGGCATGGTGTCGCCATTCCCCATGGCCGCATCAAGGGCTTGACGGCTCCCATGGCGGCGGTGTTCCAGCTGGCCAGCCCCATCGGTTTCGACGCACCCGACGAGCAGCCCGTGGGCCTGCTGATCTTTCTGCTGGTGCCCGAAGCGGCGACGCAAAAGCATCTGGAAATACTCTCCGAAATCGCCGAGCTGCTCAGCGACAGCCAGCTGCGCGAGCGCCTGAAGTCCAGCAACGATGCCCAGCTGCTGCACGGCATGATCGCCAGCTGGCAGTCCTCGGCCGCGCCGTTGGTCTGAGCCTCTTCTTTTTCGCCATCTTCAGGGCCTTGCCATGAGACCCAGCGCCATCAGTGCCGACGTATTGTTCGAGGCATTCCGCAACTCCAGTCTGCGCTGGCAATGGATTGCGGGCCTGGGTGCCTCGGAGCGCCGCTTCGACGAGATGGCCGTGCGCTCGGCCCGCTCGGGCGCCGATCTGGTGGGTTATCTCAACTACATCCACCCCTACCGCCTGCAGGTGCTGGGTGAGCGTGAAATCGCCTATCTGACGAATGCCACCTCGCAGGATTGCCTGCGCCGCATTGCGCGCATCGTCACGCTGGAGCCGCCGGTGCTGGTGCTGGCCGACGGCCAGGAGGCGCCCGACGAGCTGATCTCCATGTGCGAGCGCGCGCATATTCCGCTGTTCTCCACCAAGGAGCAGTCGGCCTTCGTGATCGACGTGCTGCGCGCCTATCTGTCCAAGCATTTTGCCGACCGCATCACCATGCACGGCGTGTTCATGGACATCCTGGGCATGGGCGTGCTGATCACGGGCGAGTCGGGCCTGGGCAAGAGCGAGCTGGGGCTGGAGCTGGTCACGCGCGGCAACGGCCTGGTGGCCGACGATGCGGTGGACCTGTACCGCATCAACCAGACCACCATCGAAGGCAAATGCCCCGAGCTGCTGCAGAACCTGCTGGAGGTGCGCGGCATAGGCCTGCTGGATGTGCGCTCCATCTTTGGCGAGACGGCGGTGCGCCGCAAGATGCGGCTCAAGCTCATCGTGCATCTGGTGCGCAAGGAAACCATGGAGCGCGAATACGAGCGCCTGCCGGCCGAGCCGTTGACCCAGGACGTGCTGGGCGTACCGGTGCGCAAGGTGGTGATCCAGGTGGTGGCCGGCCGCAATATCGCCGTGCTGGTCGAAGCTGCAGTGCGCAACGCCATCCTGCAGCTGCGCGGCATAGACACCTACCAGGAATTCGTGATGCGCCACCGGCGCGCCATGGAAAGCGGCGAGTCGTTCTAGACCAGCTGCAGCCTGCCGGGCTGCGAGGCCGGAAAGATCTGCTGCAGCTGCTGGCCGCTCAAGCCATACATGCGGGCGAACAGGCCACCGAGCACGGAGCGGTATTCGTTGAG
>JAFAIY010000087.1 GCA_019236485.1 Comamonas sp.
CCCCCTGCTTTTTTCGCATTCGCTCGCTGCGCTTTGGCGCAGCGCGGCGGCTTGCGTGCGACCTCCATAAATCGAACCAAGGACTGAACCTCCATGAGCACGTTTGACCATTTCGTCGGCACCCGCCCGGTTTCCGATCAACATGCGTTTGACATCCAGGCGCTGACGGCCTGGCTGGGCCGCCATGTCCAGGGCTTTGCCGGTCCGCTGCAGGTGGAGATGTTCAAGGGCGGCCAGTCCAATCCCACTTACAAGCTGATCACGCCCGGCAAAAGCTATGTGATGCGCGCCAAGCCCGGCCCCGTGGCCAAGCTCCTGCCTTCGGCCCATGCGATAGAGCGCGAATACCGCGTGATGAAGGGCCTGGCCGGCACCGACGTGCCCGTGCCGCATATGTATGCGCTGTGCGAGGACGAGTCGGTCATAGGCCGCGCCTTCTACATCATGGAGTTCATGCAGGGCCGCGTGCTCTGGGACCAGTCCCTGCCCGGCATGACGCCCGCCGAGCGCGGCCAGATCTATGACGAGATGAACCGCGTGATCGCGGCCCTGCACAGCGTGAAGTTCGCCGAGCGCGGCCTGGCCGACTACGGCAAGAGCGGCAATTACTTCGAGCGCCAGATCGGCCGCTGGAGCAAGCAGTACCAGGCCTCCATCACCCGGCCCATTCCCGAGATGGACCGGCTCATGCAGTGGCTGCCCGCCCATATGCCGGCCAGCGCCAAGGACGAAAGCCGGATCTCCATCGTGCATGGCGACTACCGGCTGGACAACCTGATGTTCCACCCCACCGAGCCGCGCGTGATCGCCGTGCTGGACTGGGAGCTGTCCACCCTGGGCCACCCTCTGGCCGATTTCAGCTACCACTGCATGAGCTGGCATATCCCGGCCTCGCTGGGCCGCGGCATCGCGGGTCTGGATATCGCGGCGCTGGGCATTCCCGGCGAAGCCGACTACATCCAACGCTACTGCCGGCGCACCGGCATCCAGGATGTCGATGCGCTCGAGCGCGACTGGAACTTCTACCTGGCCTACAACATGTTCCGCATCGCGGCCATCTTGCAAGGCATTGCCAAGCGCGTGGAGGCCGGCACGGCCTCCAGCGCCCAGGCCAAGGCCTCGGGCGACACGGCCCGGCCCATGGCCGAGCTGGCCTGGTCCTTCGCCCAGCGCAGCTGATTTTTCACCAAGCACATCTTTCCACTGCCCAGCACAAGAAAAGGGAGCCACCATGGACTTCGACTACTCGCCCAAGACCAAGGACCTGCAGCAACGCCTGCTCAGGTTCATGGATGACTACATCTATCCCGCGGAAAAAGACTATGCGGCCGAGCTGGCCGCCAACACGGCCGCCGGCAAGCGCTGGACGCCGCTGCAGACCATTGAGAAGCTCAAGCCCAAGGCCCAGAGCGCAGGCCTGTGGAATCTGTTCCTGCCCGTGGACAGCGCCGAGGCCTCGGGCTACCACGGCGCAGGCCTGACGAATCAGGAATACGCGCCGCTGGCCGAGATCATGGGCCGCGTGCCATGGGCTTCCGAGGTCTTCAACTGCTCGGCGCCCGACACCGGCAATATGGAGACCATTGCGCGCTACGGCAGCGATGAGCTCAAGAGCCGCTGGCTCAAGCCCCTGCTCGAGGGCAAGATCCGCTCGGCCTTTGCGATGACCGAGCCCGAGGTCGCCTCGTCGGACGCCACCAATATCTGCACCCGCATCGAGCGCCAGGGCGACGAATATGTGATCAACGGCCACAAGTGGTGGATCTCGGGCGCCGGCGATCCGCGCTGCGCGGTCTACATCACCATGGGCAAGACCGACCCCGAAGCGCCCAAGCACTCGCAGCAGAGCATGATCGTCGTGCCCGCCGATGCGCCCGGCGTGCGCGTGGTGCGTCCGCTCAACGTCATGGGCTATGACGATGCGCCGCACGGCCATATGGAGATGCATTTCGAGAACGTGCGCGTGCCCGTCGGCAACATCCTGCTGGGCGAAGGCCGGGGCTTCGAGATCGCCCAGGGCCGCCTGGGCCCGGGCCGCATTCACCACTGCATGCGCCTGATCGGCCTGGCCGAGCGCGCGCTCGAGCTGATGTGCCGGCGCGCCTCAAGCCGCGTGGCCTTCGGCAAGAGCGTGGCCCAGCAGACCGTGACCCAGGAGCGCATCGCCGAGGCCCGCTGCAAGATCGACATGGCACGCCTCTTGACCCTCAAGGCCGCCTGGCTGATGGACGTGGCCGGCAACAAGGTGGCCAAGACCGAGATCGCCATGATCAAGGTCGTGGCCCCCAGCATGGCCTGCCAGGTCATAGACTGGGCCATGCAGGCGCATGGCGGCGGTGGCATGTGCGATGACTTCCCCCTCGCCTACGCCTATGCGGGCGCGCGCACGCTGCGCTTTGCCGACGGCCCCGACGAGGTGCACCGCAACGCCATCGCCAAGTGGGAGCTGGGCAAGTACGGCAGCTACGGCAAGCACGCCGAGGTGCCGATCACGCGCGGCAGCTAAAAGCACGGCACTTTCGGCCTGAGCCGACCGCAAAGGCCGCGGAGCCCACAAAAGCACAACACCCCGGCAGCGCAAGCTTCGGGGCGTTTGCTTTTTCGCTCTCTACTTGCAAGCAGCTAGCGCTGGTCGATATTCACTTTCAAAGCTTTTTGAATCACATCCGAGCCAGGAGCAGCGCCAGCGGCTTCTCTATTCATAGCAACCTAGGTGCTGTTCACAAGCTGCTTGATATAGTGACTCCATGAAGCTTGCCCATCGACTGCTCGTCGCCCTGGCTGCCTGGTGTCTGTGGATGCCCTCGGTGCTGCTGGCACAGAGCCCGCAGAGCGAGCCGCTGCGCGTGGGCTCCAAGCGCTTTACCGAAAGCTATATCCTGGCCGAAATCGTGGCCCAGACCGCGCAGCAGGCGGGCGTGCGCACCCAGCTGCGCCAGGGCCTGGGCAATACCGCCATCGTCCACGGCGCGCTGCGCTCCGGCCAGATCGATGTCTATGCCGAGTACACGGGCACGATTGCGCAGGAAATCATCAAGGATGCATCGCAGACCACTCTGGCCGATCTGAACCGCGCCCTCGCCTCCCAGGGGTTGGCTGCGGGCGTGCCTCTGGGCTTCAACAACGGCTATGCGCTGGCCATGCGGCGCGATCTGGCACAGCGCCTGGGGATCATGCGGCTCAGCGATCTGGCCCAGCACCCGGAACTGCGCTACGGTCTGTCCAACGAATTCATGGGCCGCGCCGATGGCTGGGCCGGCTTGGCCCAGCGCTATGGCCTCAAGGCCCGGCCGCAGGGCCTGGACCATGGCCTGGCCTATGAAGCCATAGGCCAGCAGCACATCGATGTGATGGACATCTACACCACCGACGCCAAGATCGATCATCTCGGCCTGCTGGTGCTGCAGGACGACAAGGACTATTTCCCCCATTACGACGCCGTTCTGCTCTACCGCAGCGATCTGCCCCAGAGCCAGCCCGCCGCCTGGGCCGCACTGCAATCGCTGCAAGGCCGTATCGACGCATCGGCCATGATTCGCATGAATGCCCAGGCCGAGCTGCAAGGCATGGGCTTTGCGCAGATTGCGCAGGAGTTTCTGCAGCCGAACGCCAAAGCCGATGCGGCAGCACGGCCAGGCCAGGCTGCAAAAAGCCCCAGCTTTGGCGCCCTGCTCTGGCAACGGCTGGTGGCCGATGATCTGGGGCGTTTGGTCGGACAGCATCTGCTGCTGGTACTGCTGTCGGTAGGCGCTGCGGCGCTGATTGCGATTCCTGCGGGAATTCTGCTGTTCCCCCATGCAAGGCTGCGGGCGCTGGCACTGGGCGTGGCCGGCGTGATGCAGACCATTCCCTCGCTGGCACTGCTGGCCGTGCTGATTGCGGCCATGGGCGTGATTGGCCGCGCGCCCGCACTGGTGGCGCTGACGGCTTATTCCATCTTGCCAATTCTGAGCAATACCTGCGCCGGGCTGGCCGAGGTCTCACCAGGGCTGCGCAATGCGGGGCTGGCCCTGGGCATGACCAAGCCGCAACTGATGCGCTGGGTGGAACTGCCCATTGCCATGCCCACCATCACCGCCGGCCTGCGCACG
>JAFAIY010000236.1 GCA_019236485.1 Comamonas sp.
GCTGCGCCAGGACCAAGGCCACCAAACTATCAATGCAACTCCATACACTCCATCATCTGGCGTCGCTTTTGGCGTAGCTCTTAAATCTACGCCGCTTGGCTCGCATGCATTTCGATGCGCGCTCCCTAAAGCCCGGCCCACAGATGGCTGTATTGTCGTCCAAGGTTGCCCGGGATTGAGGCTCGAGGCAAGCGCAGCGGGCAAAAGTTGGGTCTATAGGTACAAGTCCCAGGTCGGTACTGCTTGCCTGCTCTGGATCGAACTTGGTGCCAGGCTCGGCATTTATCGTGTTGAAGCTTTGAGGCTTGCAGACGGTATGTATTAGGGGAGTTCTTGGCAGGCGCTGCTGCTAGGGCGCTGCCGTCAATAGCTGCAGGCCGGGGTTTGGGAAGATGGCTCCGGCCCTGTGCACGCGATCGCGGCCTGCATTCTTGGCGCCTTACATAAGCCTGTCCGCTTCCTTGAGCGCTGTGTCCAGCTGGGCCGAAGCGTTGATGGCGGCGATGCCGAAGCTCATGGTCAGCGGAGAGCCATCAGGCAGGATGGCGTTGTCGGCACCGAGTTCAAGCCGGATGCGCTGGGCCAGGCGCTCGGTACCCGTGAGATCGATGCGCGTCAGCAGCAGCCAAACTCATCTCCACCAAAGCGCGCCGCCAGATCGTGGCTGCGCACATTGCGCTGCAGCGTGGCCGATACCAGCTGCAGTACCTGATCGCTGCGGTCTGGCGAACCAAGCATGTTCATGAATCTGTCTGAAGGGGACGTTCCAGAACTTGCCGGAAAAGACCAAGCCCGCGTGGCGGCGGGCTTGAAGAGGGGAGTCGGTTCGAAAGGGACTAGATGCCCAGGAACTGGAACGGAGCAGATGGCTGGAACTTCTTTGTGGCGTCGCCGGAGAAGGTTTGGTTCTGGTTGGGCCCCAGATCGAGCTTGAGCACCTGGCCGCTGCTCTTGTCAAAGTCCAGAGCCTTGAGATCGACCCAGAATGTATTGGGCGTCAGCGCCGATTCGAAAAAATATAGCTTGCGCTGGTGGTCGAAGACCGTGCGCCAGCGTGTGGATGAGATATTGGGCTCTTCGGGAGTGTTCAGCCCATAGGGCACGGACACATTGCGGATCACGCTGAAAACGCTGGCCAAGGCCTGGTTGGGGTCCTGGTCCTTGGGGATGGCATTGACATAGAACGATGCGCGTGCAAAGCGGTCTGCGGCCCGGTTGGTGCCGGGCAGCATGGTGGTGCCGCCGATCTGCTTCCAGTAGGTGTTGAGTGCCAGTTGCTGCTCGAAAACCGGCGAGTTGGTCATGACCTGGTACTGGCGGCTGTGATGGATGACCTGGCGGCCACCGATATATTCCACGATCGCACTGTCGCCGCTGGCATCGGATATGGACAGATGCAGAGTGGTGAGCCGGTTTTCTCCGGGGACATTATCGGAGACTATGGTGAATGGCTGCTCTTTCAGCGCCGCAACTGCCTCTTGAACCGTGGCGAAGTTATCCAGCACATATTGCGCCCAGGCCGCAATCGTCAGGCCGGGCTTGCTGCCGGCATCGAACGATGGATATTGGGATTCGACCAGCCACAGCAGATTGGCATTCAGACCGGCTTCGTTGACGCCGTCGGTGGTAGATATATCGTAGCCGGAGGTGATGACGCTGCCGTATTTGGAGGTCCAGCGAATGGTATTGGTACCCGTCTGGCCGGAGCGCTCCATGCCGCGCGGCAGCACCCAGAGGTTGCTGACGATATCGCTTTTCCAGTCCATGGAGCGGGCCGTGATCACCTGGCCATTGGCGCCATGGAAAACCAGTCGGGTGCAGGCCCAGGTGCTACCTGCGGCCGCCAAGCCCGAAGCTCCTATCAACAAGGCCGCCAGCGTGTGGCTGATGCGGGGCATATGCTTCTTCATTCATGACTCCTCAAGTGAAAAAATAATGCAGCACAGCCTATCCGATATATATGGATCTGGCCGCATAAAACCTGGCTGCAGTTTTTTGATACTGTTCATGAGCGAATCCAGCAGGGGCTTGGATTAATCTGCAGTGTTAACCGCAAAGCATACAGCGCCGTGTTGAACTTCTTGGCGAATATCGGAGTTTTCTGCTGGGAAGTGCATCCAATTTCTGATGATCGGAAATATCAGAGACACGCATTGAAAATGCCTGTTCCGGTATTTTCTGGCATATCCGGGCAGTATCCATACAGAGAAGCTCCGAGTTTTGAGCTTCCCGGCGACAGAGGCCTGGGAATCAACGCAACCTTGCTCCCAAGGCGGTACAGCTTATGTCCGGCCACTGAAGCGCCAGATGACGGCCTTGCATGTCCACCGGGCTCAGCCGGAAGCATGCAGCCCGCATGATGCGCTGCAGTCCTGAGTCAAGCCTTCGACGTGGAAGGCAAAGTCCCGTGATGAATGCCATGCGGCCCGGGCCCCGGCATGACACAGTCTACGTCTGCCGCTGCCTCTTGCAGAGGCGGCCCTGAGGGAAGACTAGGCCTGCAGCGTGTGTTCGTTGCGGGCCATGCGTTCGAGCGCTGCGCAGACATCGGCCATGCGGCCGGAGATCAAAAGGCATTCGGGCTGATTGCGCGGCTCGCGCTGCACGATCTTCAGCACGCGCGGCTCTTGCCTGTCCAGGGCTTCGGTCTGCAAGGGCAGAGTCAACTGCGCATTGAGCGGGCCCGCCTTGGCGCTGCTGCGCCTGCGGCTTTTGCGCCTGGTGAAGACATTGTTGTGAGAAGCCTTGGCAGGGTCCTCGTGCGCATCGCGGACCGCACGATTGGCAGGTACAACTGCGGGGAAGGCTCTCAGGCTCAGGCGGGTCAAAGACAGCAAAGGTGCGGCGAATCCCATTTGGCAACTCCTCTCGATAGCCTTGCGGCATGGATAAGGGCAGGATTGCAGTGATTGGGCAAAGCTCCGCCCAGGGCGAAGCAAACCGGCTTCGCGCCTACCACCTGGACTGGAGAGAAATCGGGAGTCGGCGTGCCCTTCAGGCCGCGCCGATGGAAGCGTTACATGAACATGCTGTTGCGGATCAGGCCCACGGCCAGGCCTTCAATGGCAAAAGGCTCTTCGGGTGCCACATGGATCACCTTGTAATCGGGGTTTTCCGGCAGCAACTCGATGCCTTGCGGGGTGCGCTTGAAGCGCTTGACGGTGACATCGTCGCCCAGGCGGGCGACCACGATCTGGCCGTTGCGCGCCTCGTGGGTGGCTTGCACGGCCAGCAGATCGCCGTCCATGATGCCGGCGTCGCGCATGGACATGCCGCGCACCTTGAGCAGATAGTCGGGCTTGGCGGCGAACAGACCGGGTTCCACCGAATAGCTCTGGTCTATATGTTCCTGGGCCAGAATGGGTGAGCCCGCGGCCACGCGGCCCACCAGGGGCAGGACCAGCGGTGCCAGCGCCGTCAGCGGCAGCGCAAAGCTGGTGCCGCGCGCGGCATTGATATTGCGCACGGTATCGGCTCGCAGGCGGATGCCGCGCGAGGTGCCGCTGACCAGATCGATCACGCCCTTGCGGGCCAGGGCCTGCAGATGTTCCTCGGCCGCATTGGCGGACTTGAAGCCGAAGGTGCTGGCAATCTCGGCTCGGGTGGGCGGCGCGCCGGTGCGGGCGATGGTGGACTGAATGAGATCCAGAATCTGCTGCTGGCGGGGAGTGAGCTTGGGGTGGTCTAGCATGTCTGGCTTCCGGTCGTTCGCTAGGCTGGGCCTGAACGGGAACTATGATCTGTTGGTTTATACAGTACCTGTATTTTTAACCAGTTTTTTGCGGAGAGCAAGTGGCACAACCAAAGATTGTGATTTTGGGCACGGGCGGCACCATCGCGGGCCAGGCCCAGGCCAGCACCCAGGGTGTGGGCTACCGGGCGGGGCAGATCAGCGTGGCGGGGCTGCTTGCGGCCGTGCCGGATTTGTCGCAACTGGCCGCCGGCCGTACCGGGGCCGTGCTGGATGCCGCGCAGCTGGCCCAGATCGACAGCAAGGACATGGACTGGAAGGTGTGGCGCAGCCTGCTGCAGGCCGTGAAGGCGGCGCTGGACGACGCGGGCACGCAGGCCGTGGTCATCACCCATGGCACGGACACGCTGGAAGAAACCGCCTGGCTGCTGCAGGCGCTGCTGCAGCCGGTCAAGCCTGTGGTGCTGACCTGCGCCATGCGCCCCGCGACTTCGCTGCAGGCCGATGGCCCGCAGAACCTGCGCGACGCCGTGGCGGTGGCCGCGGACGAGGTGGCGGGCGTGTGGGTGGTAGCGGCGGGCGAGGTGCATTCGGCGCGCCGGGTGCTCAAGGTCCATCCCTATCGCCTGAATGCGCTGCACTCCTATGAGGGCGGCCCCTGCGCCTATGTGGAGGAGTCCAGAGTACGCTGGATTGCCGGCGCGGCCGCGCGTGCCCCCTGGAGCGAGCAGCGCCTGCAGCAGCTCTTGGCCCGCGAGGCCCTGCCCTGGGTGGAGATATTGCAGTCGGGGGCTTTGCAGAGCGCGCGTGCGGTGCAGGCGCTGGTGGCCGCGGGAGTGCAGGGGCTGGTCGTGGCGGGCACAGGCAACGCCACGCTGCATGAGGATTTGCTGGGAGCCCTGCTGCAGGCCCGAAGCCAGGGCGTGGCCGTGTGGATCACCACCCGCTGCCTGGAAGGGCAGGCTGTGGGCCAGGGGGCGTTGCCGGCCGAGGCGGAACACGACGAAATCTCGGCCCAGCTGCTCAAGGCCGGTGATGAGACAGCTCTGGACTGCGTGCTGCTGCCGCCCAGCAAGGCCCGCGTGGCCATGATGCTGGCTCTGACTTCATGCTCCTGAGACAGTAGCGAAGGGCGCTTGTCCTAGGGACGCCAGACAGCAAAAAAGCACCTGAGAGGTGCTTTTTTGTCGGGACGGGCAAGGCTGGCTTACTCGGCCAGAGCGGCCAGCGCGCGCGCGGTGATTTCCTCCACCGTGCCCGTGCCGCTGATGGCGCGGTACTTGGGAGCGGCGGCAGCGTCGGCCTTGGCCCAGCTGCTGTAATAGTCCACCAGGGGGCGGGTCTGGTTGCTGTACACGTCCAGGCGCTTCTTGACGGTTTCTTCCTTGTCGTCTTCGCGCTGCACCAGAGGCTCGCCCGTCACATCGTCCTTGCCTTCGACCTGAGGCGGGTTGAACTTGACGTGGTAGGTGCGGCCCGATGCGGGGTGGCTGCGGCGGCCGCTCATGCGCTCGATGATGGCTTCAAACGGAACGTCGATTTCCAGCACATAGTCCAGCTTCACGCCGGCGGCCTTCATGGCGTCGGCCTGGGGAATGGTGCGAGGGAAGCCGTCGAACAGGAAGCCCTTGGCGCAGTCGGGCTGGGCAATACGCTCCTTGACCAGGTTGATGATCAGATCGTCGCTGACCAGCTGGCCGGCATCCATCACGGCCTTGGCCTGCAGACCCAGAGGGGTGCCGGCCTTGACGGCTGCACGCAGCATGTCGCCAGTGGAGATTTGAGGGATACCGTACTTTTGGCAAATAAAGGCCGCTTGGGTGCCTTTGCCGGCGCCAGGTGCACCCAACAAAATCAGTTTCATGGAAATCCTTGAGGAGAGTAGAAATTCTTGCTTGCCAGAGGAGGCGGGTGGTCGCCTGTAGTCCTCCAGCTATATTTTTTTCGCGAGCAAGGATAGCACGCACAAGGCCAACGCTGGCTTACACGGCCCAGTCAAGACTGTCACCGGTGCAGCCGATTGGCGGCATGCATTCGCTGCAAACACGATGGCTGCAGTTGTAATCCACGCACGCTGCAGGCCACATGTGCTGTTCGGACTAAGCGGAAAGTATAGCTTTCAGCGCTTGTCCGACCTGGGTTTGGGCACTTTTCAACTGCGGCCCGGGGCTGGCGATGGGTAGAGCCTAGCCGGCAAAGATCGCGCGCACGCGCTCCAGATCCTCGGGTGTGTCCACCCCGGCGCCGGGCGCGTCCGGGGTCGTGTGCACGGCGATGCGGTGGCCGTGCCATAGCGCGCGCAACTGCTCCAGCTGCTCCATGGCCTCGGTGGGGGCCGGAGCCAGCCGCGGGAACGCACGCAGAAAACCGGCCTTGTAGCTATAGATGCCAATATGGCGCAGCGGCGTGAAACCTGTGTGGCCGGCCTGGGGCGCTGCCGTATGCCACCACTCTTCGTCACCATGGTCGCGCGAGAAGGGGATAGGCGCGCGGCTGAAATAGCTGGCCAGGCCCTGGGCGTCGCAGACCACCTTCACCACATTGGGGTTGCGGTAGTCGGCCAGGCTGTGGATGGGGTGGGCGGCCGTGCCCATGCTGGCCTCGGGCCGTGCCAGCAGCAGCCGGGCCACGGCATCGATCAGGGCCGGGTCTATCAGGGGCTCGTCGCCCTGAACGTTGACGACCACGTCGTCGCCCGACAGGCCCAACTGCTCGCAGGCCTCGGCCAGGCGGTCGCTGCCGCTGGGGTGGTCCTTGCGGGTCAGAATCGCTTGCACGCCATGGCAGGCGCAGGCGGCCACGATGCTCTCATCGTCGCCGGCCACCACGCAGCGCGCCGCGCCGGCCTGGGCCGCGCGCTGGGCCACGCGCACCACCATGGGCAGGCCGGCGATATCGGCCAGGGGCTTGCCGGGCAGGCGGGTGGAAGACAGGCGGGCCGGGATCAGTACCGTATAGCTCATGGATTACTGCTTGTCGTCTTCCAGTTCTTCGTCGGACAGGGTGCGGGCTTCGTTTTCCAGCAGCACGGGAATGCCGTCCCGCACGGGGTAGGCCAGGCGTGCGCTGTGGCTGATCAGTTCCTGGCGCTCGCGGTCAAAGCGCAGCGGCCCCTTGGTGACGGGGCAGACCAGCAGTTCAAGAAGTTTGGCGTCCATGGAATATTCCTGCAAACAAGAGGTGGGCGGCAGCCGGGGCGGCCGCAGCAGATGGTTCAATGATAGTCAGGCCGCGCGGTCCCGAGGGCAAACCGCGGCCAGTTTGGCGTCCAGCAGCTCCCAGAAGGCCGGTGGCAGCTGCAGCTCCAGCGGCACGGCCCAGGCTTCGGGGTGGTTGTGCCACAGCTTGACCGCATCTTTTTCGGTGCAAATCAGCGGATTGTCTTTCCCCAGATTGCGCGAGAAGCTCTCAAAATCATAGTGATCCGGCAGAGCCTGGGTGGCGGCCGGTGCGATGCCGCGAGCGGCCAGCATGGCAAAAAAGGATTCGGGCCGGGCCACGGCGGCCACGGCTTCCACCGTCAGGCCCGCGAAGTCTGCGAGCGGCCGGCTTTCGCCCCGGCTGTTGCGGGCCAGGGCCGCCAGCTGCCGCTGCAGCGCAAAAGCCGGGGCCTGGCCCGGGGGCTCGGGCGGCCGGCCCGCATACAGGGTCGCGGTGACGGGGCGCGGCCAGGGCTCGCGCAGCGGCCCCGCGGGCAGCAGAAAACCGTTGCCCAGGCCTTCGTCGTTGAACACGCACAGCTCCACATCGCGGGCCAGGGCCAGGTGCTGCAGGCCGTCGTCGCTGACGATCACATCCACCTGCGGGTATTGGCGGCGCAGGGCGCGCGCGGCCTCTAGGCGCCGGGCGGCCACGAACAC
>JAFAIY010000251.1 GCA_019236485.1 Comamonas sp.
CTGGAGTCTGGGCTTCGCCCTGGTGGTGGGCGTGATGGGGGCGGCGCTGATCAGCCCGCTGTATGCGCTCTACCAGCAGGCCTGGAGTCTGCAGGCCAGCGATATCTCGGCCATCTATGTGCTGTATATGTGCGGCGGGCTTTGCAGTCTGCTGTTCCTGGGGCGGCTGCCGGACCGCATAGGTTTCAGGCGGGTGATGCTGGTTTTTCTGCTGCTGACCCTGCTGGGCACGCTGGTGTCCATGCTGGCCTGGAACATGGTCAGCCTGATCGTGGGGCGCTTCATGGTGGGCGTGTCCTCCAGCCTCATCACCATCAGCGGCACCATAGGCCTGACGCTGCTGGCCGGCGGCGGCCGCGGCTCCTCGCAGCGCGTGGCCATGGTGGCCAGCTTTCTGAATGTGCTGGGCTTTGGCCTGGGGCCGCTGATTGGCGGTATCGTGGGCCAGTGGGGGCCGCAGCCGCTGTTGACGGCCTATATCCCCACGTTGCTGCTGGGCGCGGTGGGTGTGTACGCGCTGCTTGTGCTCAGGCTGCCGCTGCATGCGCGGCAGGCCGCCCAGGGTCAGGGCGGCCTGCGCTGGCAGGACTGCATGCCGCGCCTGACCTGGCCCGCGCGCGCGGATGGGCCGGCCTTTGTGCTGAGCTGCGGCTACCCGTTTGTGGCGTTTGGCGTGTTCGGCCTCTATGCGTCGATGGCACCGCTGTTTCTGAATCGCATGCTCAGCTGGCATGGGCCGTTTGTGAGCGGCACGGCGATCGCCGTGATCCTGCTGGTGTCGGCCGGCATACAGCTGCTGGCCGCGTGCCTGCCCGTGCACCGCTGCGGCCTGCTGGGCATGCTGGCCCTGGTGCTGAGCAATGCCTTGCTGATGCTCAATCTGCAGGTCGGCTCCACGCTGATCTTCTGCGTGGGCGTGGCCTTGACGGCCCTGGGCCATGGCATGTCCATGCTGGCCGGCATGACCATGGTGGGGCGCATCGCAGGGCCCGACAACCGTGCGGGCCTGCTGTCCACCTATCAGGTGATAGGGCTGCTGGGCTCCATGCTGCCCATGATGGCCGTGGGCTGGATTGCCGACCACTGGGGCATCAACGCGGCCGTGGCCGCGTTTGCCTGCCTGGTCATGGTGTTGGGAACGGTGCTGGGACTGGCGTTTGCGCGGCATCCGCGCATGCGGGCCACCGCACAGGAGTGAAGCATGAGAGAACAGAACCGGGATGTCGGCATGGGCGGTGGCCGGCCGCCCGCGATTGAAGCAGCGCCGCAGGCGCCGGTGTTTGCCGAGCGGGTGCGTGCCCCCATCTGGCTGCTGGTGCTGGTCACGCTGGCCGGCACCATGGCCATGCATGTCTTTGTGCCGGCCCTGCCGGTGGCCGGTGCGGCCCTCCATGCCTCGCCGGCCAGCATGCAGCAGACCATCACCCTGTATGTGATCGGCCTGGCCGTGGGGCAGCTGATCTACGGCCCGATCTCCGATGCCTGGGGCCGCAGGCCCGCACTGCTGCTGGGGTTGAGCCTCTATCTGGGGGCCAGCCTGATGGCGCTGTTCGCCCCCAGCCTGCAGTGGCTGCTGGCCGCGCGCCTGGTCCAGGCCCTGGGCGGGGCGGCCGGCATCACGCTGGGGCGCGCCATTGTGCGCGATACCTCTGAGCCCGCACGCGTGACGCGCGATCTGGCTCTGCTCAATCTGCTGACCCTGGTTGGGCCGGGGCTGGCGCCAATCATCGGCTCCTATCTGGCCGAGCATTTCGGCTGGCGCGCCATCTATGTGTTCCTGGTCTGCATGGCCTGTGCCATGGTGGTCTGCAGCTGGCGCCTGCTGCCCGAGACCAATGCGCAGCGCCGTCCCATGGCGCTGGCCGGCATTGCCAGCGACTATGGGCGGCTGCTGCGCAACCCGGCTTTTGCGGGCTTTATGCTGGGCGGCGCCTGCTCGAGCACGGCCCTGTACCCGTATCTGGCGACCGTGCCCTATATCGTGCACGAGCAGCTGGGCTATGCGATCAGCCAGGTGGGCTGGTTTGCGGCCGTGACCATCGTGGGCGCCAGCCTGGGCACCATGATCACGCGGCGCCTGGGCGCAAGTCTGCGGCCCGAGCTGTTCCTGTATGCGGGGGCGGGCCTGAGCTGCTGTATGGCGCTGTTGCTGCTGCTGGTCCAGGGACTGGGCGGCCTGAACGGTGCGCTGCTGGTGGCCATCACCTTCACCATGACCATGGGAGCGGGCATGGCCAGCCCGGCGGCGCTGTCGCGCGCGCTGAGCGCGGCGCCCGGGCTGGCGGGCTCGGCCGCGGGGCTGTATGGCTTCGGCCAGATGGCCATGGGCGCCATCGGCACCCAGCTGGTGGGTTTGGGCGAGGACCCGGCCATGGCCTGCGCAGTCACGCAGATAGCGATCACGGCGGCGGCACTGGCCAGCTACCGGTTTGCGGTAGCGCGCCAGGCGGCCGGCGTGCAGGGCTAGCGCATGGCGCGGCGCAGCGCCGCGCTGCTCCAGTCCACGGCCACGCTCAACAGCAGCATAGCCAGGATCACCGTGCTGGCCTGCGCGT
>JAFAIY010000355.1 GCA_019236485.1 Comamonas sp.
TACAACCTCGCGCCCGGCGTGTCGCTGTCCCAGGCCAACGATGCGATCCGCAATGCCATGGCGGAGCTGGGCGTGCCCGTGTCGATCCGCGGCAGCTTCAGTGGCTCGGCCGGCGCCTTCCAGCAGGCGCTGGCCGGCCAGCCGATCTTGATCCTGGCGGCCATCCTCACCATCTATCTGGTGCTGGGCATTCTCTACGAGAACCTGGTGCACCCGCTGACCATTCTCTCCACGCTGCCGTCGGCCGGCGTGGGCGCGCTGCTGGCGCTGATGCTGTTCAAGACCGAGTTCTCGCTGATCGCCTTCATCGGCGTGATCCTGCTGATAGGCCTGGTCAAGAAGAACGCCATCATGATGATCGACTTCGCGCTGGAGCACGAGAAAGGCGGCCATGCCACGCCGGCCCAGTCCATTTACCGCGCCTGCGACCTGCGCCTGCGCCCGATTCTGATGACCACCATGGCGGCCCTGTTCGGTGCGCTGCCGCTGGCCCTGGGCCACGGCGACGGGGCCGAGCTGCGCCAGCCCCTGGGCATTGCCATCGTGGGCGGCCTGCTGCTGAGCCAGGTGCTCACGCTCTACACCACGCCCGTGGTCTATGTGCTGCTCGACCGTGTGCGCAATCGCGTGCTGCGCGTCTGGGCCGCGCGCCCCGCCTGGCTGCGCAGAAGCCAGGGCAGCGTAGCCGCAGCCCTGAGCGCGGGAAAGTGAGATATCTATGCAAGAACCTGACCTGAATCCCAAGCGCGCGCGAGAGGCCGCAAGGCTCAAACAGCGCCCCGCCTGGCGCGCCATGCCGCGCCTGCTGCCCCTGGCCGCTGCGGCCCTGCTGGCCGCCTGCTCCACCCAGCCCGCATACCAGCCGCCTAAGCTCGACGTGCCCGCGCAGTTCAAGGAGGCCACGCCGCAGGCGCAGCAGGCCGGCATCTGGCAGCCGGCCGCCAATGGCGCCGGCCCGTCCGCGCCCGCGCTCTCCGAGCGCTGGTGGACCCTGTATGGCGACGACACCCTGAACCGCCTGCAGGACGAGGCCACGGCCGGCAACCCCGGCGTGGAGCAGGCCGTGGCCCGGCTGCGCGCCGCTCAGGCCGCGCTGGCCAGCAGCCGCGCCGCGCAGCTGCCCACGCTGGGCACCACGGGCAGCGGCACGCGCGCGCTCACGGGCGGCGGCACCTACAGCAACACCAATGGCGAGAACGTGGCGCGCAGCGGCACCATCAACAACAACTTCTCGCTGGGGCTGAGCGCGAGCTGGGAGATGGACCTCTGGGGCAAGCTCTCGGGCGCCGTCGATGCGAACCGCGCCACGGCCCAGGCCAGCAGCGACGATCTGGCCGCCGCGCGCCTCTCGGCCCAGGCCTCGGTGGCGCAGACCTATTTCTCGCTGCGCGCGGCCGAGGCGCAGATGCAGTTTCTGCAGGACAGCCTCCAGGCCTACGCGCAAAGCCTGCAGCTCACGCAGAACCGCTACAAGGCCGGCGTGGCCTCGTCGGCCGATGTGGCCCAGGCCCAGTCCCAGTACAAAAGCACCCAGGCCAGCCTGATAGACGCGCAGACCACGCGCGCCCAGTACGAGCATGCGCTGGCGGCCCTGCTGGGCAAGGCTCCCGCGGCCTTCAGCCTGCCGGTGACCGGCCTGCTGCCGGCGCCGCCCACCGTGCCGGAAATGCTGGCCTCGACCCTGCTGGAGCAGCGCCCCGATATCGCTGCGGCCGAGCGCCGCATGGCCGCGGCCAACGCCCAGATCGGCGTGGCGCGCGCCGCGTATTTCCCCTCGCTGACCCTGTCGGCCAGCGCGGGCTACCGCAACTCCATGCTCTCCAATCTGCTGAGCGCGCCCAATCTGTTCTGGTCCCTGGGGCCGTCCCTGGCCATGACCCTGTTCGATGGCGGCGCGCGCAGCGCGGCCGTGGAATCGGCCCGGGCCTCGCTGGATCTGGCCGGCGCCACCTACAAGCAGACCGTGATCACGGCGCTGCAGGAGGTGGAGGACAACCTGGTCGCGGCAAGCAATCTGGCCCAGGAGCAGCAGGTCCAGGCCGAGGCCCTGGCCGCGGCCCAGCAGTCGCTGACGGTGGCCAACAACCAGTACAAGGCGGGCACGGTGGCCTATCTCAACGTGCTCTCGGCCCAGACCACGGTGCTGAGCGCGCAGAACACTCTGATCAGCGTGCAGAACCGGCGCCTGACGGCGGTCAA
>JAFAIY010000522.1 GCA_019236485.1 Comamonas sp.
CGCTGGCGCAGCTCCTGCAGCTGCGCGTCCTGCGCGCGGCGCTGGCGGTCCAGCGCAATGCCCTGCTGTATGGCGTCAAGCAGATGCTGATCGCGGAAAGGCTTGGTCAGAAACTCTATGGCCCCGGTCTTCATGGCCTCCACGCTCATGGGAATATCGCCATGGCCGGTGATGAAGATGGTGGGAAAGCGCAAGCCCTGCTCCAGCATCTGGCGCCTGAACTCCATGCCGCTCTGGCCCGGCATGCGGATGTCCAGCACCAGGCAGGCCGGCCCCTGGGGCGGGCTCTGCTCCAGATGGGCGAGGAAGTCGCGCGTGGCGCCGAAGGCCGACACGGCCAGGCCCACGGAGAGCAGCAAATCCTCGATGGCCGCGCGCACCGAGGCATCGTCATCGATCACATACACGGTTTCGAGTTCAGCCAAGCTTGTGTCCTCCTGCCGCGGGCTCTCCCGGGGCGACGAAAGCCGCGATGGTGACATGGAACACGGCGCCGCGGCGCCCATCCTCGCGGTCCGAGGCCCAGATGCGGCCTCCGTTGGCCTCGGCCATGTGGCGGCTGATGTTCAGCCCCAGGCCCATGCCCTCGCGCTTGGTGGTCCAGAAGGCATCGAACAGATGGCTTTTGGCCTGCGGCGACAGCCCCTCTCCCGCATCGGTGACGGTCAGCACCAGCTGCTGGCCCAGGGCCTGGGTGGCCACGGCGATGCGCCGCTGCACGGCCGGCGTGTCCTGCATGGCGTCCATGGCATTGAGCAGCAGATTGCCCAGCACCTGCAGGAACTGCACACGGTCGCACCAGGCCGGCGCCAGGCCCGGCGCCAGCTGCAGATCCATGGCGATGGCGCGCTGATTCAGGTCCGCGCCCGACAGATGCACCATCTCGCGCACGGCCTCGTTGAGATCGAATTTCTGCTTGCTCGGCGCCTCGCCGCGCGCCATGGAGCGGATGCGCGCGATGACCTCGCTGGCGCGCCGCGCGTCGCCCAGAATGCGCTCCAGCGCCTGGCCGGCTTTTTCGAGATTCGGCGGCTGCTGGGCCAGCCAGCGCTGGCAGGCATTGCCGCTGGTGACGATGGCGGCCAGCGGCTGGTTGACCTCGTGGGCGATCGAGGCCGTCACCTGCCCCAGGCTGGTGGCCTGGGTGATGCGCAGTAGCTGGGTCTGGGCCGCATGGGCCGCATTCTGGGCGGCCACCATCTTCAGGCCCAGATAGGCCGTGATGACGATGGCCAGGATGCTGATGCCGGTGTTGATGAGTCCGGTACGGTAGGCGCCGGACGGCGTCAGCGCAAAGCTGGCCAGGGTCAGAACTATGCACAGCGCCGTGATGCCTATCACCAGGCGCGGGCTGAACCAGCGCACGGCCACCAGGATGATGGCCGTGTGGAACACGGCCGCGGCCACCGCGTACTCGGTCAGCGTATCCAGCGCGAAGATGGCTGCCATGGCCGCGGCCATGCCGACCAGGATCAGGGCCCGGCGCAGATGCAGAAAGCGTTGCGGTTCGGCGGTCATGGCATGCAGGGCGGAGCTCAGGGCGTGAAAGACCCGCCGATTGTGGCGCAAGAAGCACGCGCGCCAGCCCGGCCCGCCCGATCCGCTCATCACAGCGCGGGCCGCTGGCCTATGCTCAGTTGCAGATCGACCGTGGCCTTGGCCAGATCGGCCTCGGCCTGCAGATAGCCGAGATAGGCATCATCGGCCGAGCGCTGGGCCGACAGCAGCTCCAGCAGCGAAGCCTGGCCGTGGCGGTAGGACAGGCGGATGCTTTCGAGCACGCGCTGCGCATCGGCCAGCACATTGCTGCGATAGCGCTCCACGTTCTCCTGCGTCGCCGCGAAACGGAAGTAGGCGGAGCGCACATCGGCCTCGGCCTTGTGCTGCGACTGCTGCAGCCCCAGCATGGCCTGGGTCACGGCGGACTCGGCCTGCAGCACCTCGCCGCGGTTCAGGCGCGAGAACGGGATGGGCACGCTCACCGAGACCGACAGCATGCGCGAGCGATTGCTCGCATCGAAGGCATTGCCCTGGGCATCCACGCCCGCGGAGGTGGCCGGTATGGCGGTCAAGCCCACGGCCAGCGTGGGATTGACCCAGCGGTTGGCCTGGGCCACGCCGACGTTGTCGCGCGCATTGTCCAGCGTGGCCTGGGCCACGCGCACATCGCTGCGCACCTGCAGGGCCTGGACCACCAGGGCGTCGATGTTCTTGTCGTTCGCAAAGGGCTGGAAATCGCATTGCAGTTCCTCCGAGCCGAAGACCTCCGAGAGCTTGCGCCCCAGCGGCACGCTCAGGGCCAGACGCGAGGTCTGGGCATCGGCGCGCGCCTGGGTCACGTCGGCCTGGAACTGGTCGCGCTCCACGCGCGACTGCCGCCACTCCACGGTGCCTATATCGCCGGCCTTGCGTCGCACCTCGTTGGCCTTGACCACATCGGACAGGGCCTTGAGCGTCTGCTCCTTGCGCTCTAGCGCCTGGCGATCGCGGCAGGCCTGGGTGAAGTCCTGGGCCGCATCGGAAAACAGCTGGGTGCGGAAACCTTCGACGCCGGCCTCGGCCAGCTTCACCTGGCTGCGCGCGGCACGGATGCGAGCCGAGCGCTTGCCGCCGGTCTCCAGCTCCACGCTGAGTCCGTAGTTGCCGTTCAGCGGACGCGGCAGGCCGGTCTTGACCTGTTCGCGCGCGACTCCCAGCGAGAGCTGGGGATCGGGGCGTATGCCCGCGATGCCGACGCCGGCCTGGGCCGACACCACGTTCTGTTGCTGGGATTGCAGGTCCAGGCTGTGCTGCTCGACGGCGCTCAGATAGTCGGTAAAGCGAAGCCCGGCGGCCGCGGGCTGCGCCGCGGCCTGGGCCAATGCCGTGCCGCCCAGGCCCAGCGCCGTCAGCAGCAATGCCAGGCGCTTGAGGGAAGGGAAGGGAAATTGCATGGTGCTTCCAAGTGTGTAGGTATCGTCCGGCCCGAACTCAGGGGGCCATGCGCTCCGCGGTAGCCGATGTGGCAAGCGGGGCTGCGTCCTCGTCGTCGAGTTCGCCGCGCTCGGCTGCACGCCGGCGCTTGCGCTCGGCAGCACGCTGGGCACGCAGCTCGATCACGTAATAAAGATTGGGCAGCAGCAGCAGCGTCAGCAAGGTGGCGCTAACCAGGCCGCAGACCACCACGGTGGCCAGAGGCCGCTGCACATCGCTGCCCAGGCCCGTGGCCAGCATGGCCGGCGTGAGGCCGAAGGCTGCCACGGTGGCCGTCATCAGCACCGGGCGCATACGGCTGGAAGCGCCTTCGAGCACGGCCTCGCGCAGCTGCAGCCCGTCCTCGCGGCGCAGCCGGTTGATCTGCGAGACCATGAGCACGCCCGAGAGCACGGCCACGCCGAACAGCGCGATGAAGCCCACGGCGCTCGAGACATTGAGCGTCATGCCGCGCAGATGCAGGCCCGCGAAGCCGCCAATCATGGCCAGCGGCACCACGCCCAGCACCAACAGCGGCTGACGCAGATTGCCGAACTCGCCGAACAGCAGCACCAGCATGATGCCCAGCGTCAGCGGCAGGATGACCAGCAGCCGTGCCTCGGCACGCTGCAGGTTCTCGAACTGGCCGCCCCACTCGATATGGGTCTTCTGGTGGTCGTACTTGAGCCCGGCATCGAGGGCCTCGTGCGCATCCTTGAGGAAGCCCGCGAGATCGCGGCCGCGCACATTGAGCTTGACCAGGATGTGGCGCTCGCCGCCTTCGCGCACGATCACGCTCTGGCCCACCGTGGTGCTGATGCGCGCCACGTCGGCCAGCGGCACCTGGGCGCCATTGGCCGCGGCCAG
>JAFAIY010000559.1 GCA_019236485.1 Comamonas sp.
GATCTGGCCGAGGGCCTGTACCTCAAGGTCGAGGAGGACGGCCGTACCGTGGCGCGCTACAAGTTCGTGCGCTCCGATTTTGTGCAGGTGATTCTCGAGTCGGGCTCGCACCACAGCGAGCGGCCCATCATCGCCAACGGCCTGCGCACCGGCGTCGACATCTTCGCCAATACGATTCAAAAAAGCTGGTAACGCCTGCCCGTCAAGCGCTGGTAGCTATCAAGACCATAGCAAGGCCGAGCCTGCTGCGGCGAAAGGAGTTTTTATATGTGGAACTGGAAACAGATCGCGGCCCTGGTGCCGCCATCCGCTCGGGAGGAGGTGGACTGGGCCGCATGCCTTGACGCCTTCCCGCAGCTGGAACAGGCCAAGACCACGCCGCAAGACCCGGTCTATCACGCCGAAGGCGATGTCTGGACCCATACGCAGATGGTGGTGCGCGAGCTGCTGGCCGATGCGGATTACGCGCTGCTCACCCGGCAGGAGAGGGAGACGGTATTCCTGTCGGCGCTGCTGCATGATGTGGCCAAATGCTCGACCACCGAGGTCGATGCCAGCGGCCGCATCTCGCAGCCCGGGCATTCGCGCCGGGGGGCTATCGATGCGCGGCTCATGCTTTGGGAGGTGGGTGCGCCCGTGGACCAGCGCGAGGCCATTTGCCGCCTGATTGCCGTGCACCAGGTGCCATTCTTCGCGTTCGGCCACTCGCGCCGGGGTGTTGCGCCGGAGTTCCTGGTGCGCGAGCTGTCCTGGCAGGTGGACCTGCATCTGCTGGCCATGCTGGCGCGGGCCGATATCCGCGGCCGCATCTGCCCCGACGTGGGCAAGGTACTGGTGGATATCGAGCTGTTCCGGGAGCTGGCGCTGGAGGAAGGCTGCCTGCGCGCGCCGCGCCGCTTCGCCTCGGCCGAGACGGCCGTGCGCTATTTTCGCGGTGCCGAACTGCATCCCGATTACGCGCTGCACGAGGAGCCGGGCTCGCGCGTCATCGTGATGTGCGGCCTGCCCGCGGCCGGCAAGAACCGCTGGGTGGCGCAGCACCATGGCGGGCTGCCCGTGGTCTCGTTTGACGATGCACGTGCCGAACTAGGCCTGCGCCATGGCGAGAACGAGGGCGCGGCCGCCCATCGTGCCGTGGACAAGGCCAAGGGCCTGCTGCGCGCCAAGGCGCCGTTTGTCTGGAATGCCACACATCTGTCCAAGCAGATGCGCGGCAAGACCCTGGACCTGTGCCTGGCCTATGGGGCGCAGGTGGAGCTGGTGCATGTGGAAGCGAGCAAATCCGTGCTGCTGGCGCGCAACAGCCGGCGCGACACCACGCTGAGCAATGCGGCCCTGCTGCGCATGCTGCCGCGCTGGGAAGTGCCGCTGCCCACCGAGGCGCATGGCTTGCGGCTGCTGGTCAATGAGTAGCCGAGGTTTGTAGATCAGAAGCCGGCCCGGAGGCCGGCTTTTTATCACCAACTTTTCCCATGTTCAGGACCTTAGGTGAGAACCGGCTGTGCTGGCGTTGGCTTTATCTTTCAAGTGCCGGTGCCTGGCCGATATCTGAGCGCTATGCCCGATTGCACCGGGGTTTCATGGCCAGGATGAGGAGGGCAAAGCCGAAAGACATTCGATTGAAATCGGCTGGGTCGGTTTTCGGGTGTCAAAAGCCAGCCTCTCTCCAGAAAACACTGGCGGCCGTCTTCGCAAACTGCGCAGCCGGGGCCTCCCAGCGGCCTCGTATGCTGACTTTGCCGCGCCAGCGGTGTTGCAGCGCGGCATGGTCCGCCGGTTGCGGCGTCGTCACGTCGAGCACAACGCGATAGACGGGGCGCTCGGGATAGAGAAAGCCTTGCATGCTTCTGACCTGGATATTGCCCCCGGCCACAGTGGACAGGGCGGCCTCCGTGAGCGTGCGTGTCGCATCGCGGTCAATGCTGCGTACCTTGAGATCAAGCGCCGGCCCGGTACCGCCGTCGGCGATAAAGAGGGCGCTGTCTCCGGGGCGGATGCGCTGCACGTCTTCTTCCTGCACATAGGCCAGAATTTCGAGCCGCTCCGCTCCCACGATCTTGCCCAGCAATTCGCGGCGTGCCAGCCATTCTCC
>JAFAIY010000035.1 GCA_019236485.1 Comamonas sp.
GCCGACATGCGCACGCGGGCCGTGCGCGAGGGCGACGAGTACGTGATCACGGGCGTCAAGCACTTCATCTCCAATGCCGCGGAAGCGACCTTCATGGTGGTCTTCGCCAAGACGGACATGGAGGCCGGCGCGCGCGGCGTCAGCACCTTCATCGTGCCGCGCGATCTGCCGGGCATCCAGGTCTCTTCGCCCGAGAAGCTCATGGGCATACGCGGCGGCCATGCTTTCGAGGTTTCGCTGGACGGCGTGCGCGTGCCCGCCGCCAACCGCCTGGGGGCCGAAGGCACGGGCTTCAAGATCGCCATGAAGGTGCTGGACAACAGCCGCCTCGACGTGGCCGCGACCTCGCTGGGCATTGCCGAGGCCGCGTTCCAGGCCGCGGTAGCCTGGGCCAACCAGCGCCTGGTCGGCGGCGAGCCCATCGCCAGCAAACAGGCCATTCAGTTCAAGCTGGCCGAGATGAAGCTGCGCCTGGAAGCGGCCTGGGGCCTGACCATGCAGGCTCTGGCCCTGCGCCAGGCCGGCCAGCCCTTCACCCAGCAGTCGGCCATGGCCAAGCTCTACGCCTCGGAAATGGTGGGTTTCGTGACCGACGAGGCGCTGCAGATCCACGGCGGCTATGGCTACACGCGCGAAATGCCGCTGGAGCGCTATGTGCGCGACGCGCGCATTCTGCGCATCTACGAGGGCTCTTCGGAGATCCAGCGCAGCATCATTGCGCGTTCGGTGCTGGCTGGCTGAATCCCGCGCCCGCCCACGAAAAACGGGCGGAAGTTGCATTTGCTGGTGTAATCCGGGCATGGAAAAACGCGCCGCCACTTCGCTACACGGGAAGATCCTCACCGAGATTGAGCAGAACATTCTCAGTGGACGCTGGCCGCCCGGCTTTCGCATTCCCTCGGAGATGGAGCTGACCGCGCATTACCAATGCTCGCGCATGACGGTGAACAAGGTGCTGACCCAGCTGGCCAAGGCCGGGCTGCTGGAGCGCCGGCGCCGGGCCGGCAGCTTTGTCACGCGTCCGCACACCAGCTCGGCCGTGCTGGAGATTCCCGATCTACGCCAGGTGGTGCTGGGCATGGGCAAGGAATACGCAAGCCAGCTGCTGGGTCGCGGCCAGCGCCACAGCACACCCGAGGACATGAGCGCCATGCGCATGGACAAGGCCGGCCCCGTGGTCCATGCGCTATGCCTGCATATGGCGGGCACGCGGCCGTTCTGCATCGAGGACCGGCTGATCAATCTGGAATCCGTGCCCGACGCGGAGCACGAGATGTTCACCGAGCACAGCCCCAGCTCCTGGATGGTCAACCATGTGCCCTGGAGCTCGGCCGAGCACCGCATCCGCGCCGAAGCCGCCAGCGAGGCGACCGCGGCCCTGCTCCAGCTCGCGCCAGGCTCCCCCTGCCTGGTGATAGACCGCCGCACCTGGACCGGGCAGTTGCCCATCACCTTTGTGCGCCTGACCTTTCCCGCCGATCTCTACGAACTGGACGCGCATTTCTCGCCGTCCAGCATCACGCTGCCGCCCGAGCGCGCATAACCCGGCTTGGGCAGCGCGCCCGGGCACGGCGCACAATAGAGCTCTTTTTCTGCGCCTGGTTCCGAGGTCAAATCCGCCTCTTTCCCATACCTATCAAGCGCACCCAGCTATTGTTTCAAGAGTAACCGGTGTCTCCCGCGCAATCCATTCTGCAGGCCGTTTTTGGCTACGAGCAATTTCGCGGCCCGCAGCAGGCCATAGTCTCGCATGTCATAGCCGGCGGCGATGCGCTGGTGCTCATGCCCACGGGCGGCGGCAAATCGCTGTGCTACCAGGTGCCGGCCATTGCGCGCCAGCAGCTGGGCCATGGGGTGAGCATCGTGGTCTCGCCGCTGATTGCGCTGATGCACGACCAGGTGGGTGCGCTGCACGAGGCCGGTGTCAGCGCCGCCTATCTGAACTCCACCCTCAGCTACGACGAAACCCGCGAGGTGGAGCTGCGACTGCAAAGCGGCGACATCACCCTGCTCTATGCAGCGCCCGAGCGCCTGAACACGCCGCGTTTTCTGGGCCTGCTCGACGATCTGCATGCTCAGGGCAAGCTCTCGCTGTTCGCGATCGACGAGGCGCACTGCGTGAGCCAGTGGGGCCATGACTTCCGCCCCGAATACCGCGCGCTCACGGTGCTGCACGAGCGCTATGCGGGCGTGCCGCGCATTGCGCTCACGGCCACGGCCGACGCGCTGACGCGCGCCGACATCATCGAGCGGCTGCGCCTGGAGGCGGCCCAGCAGTTCATCAGCAGCTTCGACCGGCCCAATATCCGCTACAAGATCGCCGAGAAAAAAGACGTCACGAACCAGTTGCTGCGCTTCATAGAGCGCGAGCACGAGGGCGAGGCCGGCGTGGTCTATTGCCAGTCGCGCAAGCGTGTCGAGGAGCTGGCCCAGACCCTGGCGCAGAACGGCATCAATGCCCTGCCCTATCACGCGGGCCTGCCGCAGGAAATGCGCCAGAACCACCAGGACCGCTTTCTGCGCGAGGAAGGCGTGGTGATGTGCGCCACGATTGCCTTCGGCATGGGCATCAACAAGCCCGATGTGCGCTTCGTGGCCCATGTGGACATGCCCAAGAACATCGAGGGCTACTACCAGGAAACCGGCCGTGCAGGCCGCGACGGCCTGCCGGCCGACGCCTGGATGGCCTATGGCCTGTCGGACGTAGTCAACCAGCGCCGCATGATCGACGAAAGCCCGGCCGAGGAGCAGTTCAAGCAGGTCATGCGCGGCAAGCTCGATGCGCTGCTGGGCCTGGCCGAAGCCACGGACTGCCGCCGCGTGCGTCTGCTGGCCTATTTCGGCGAGCAGTACGGCCTGGGTCCTGCCGGCGAAGGCCGGCCCCTGCAGGCCGTTGCCAAGACCGAATGCGGCAACTGCGACAACTGCCTTGAGCCTCCGGCGCTATGGGACGGCACGGACGCTGCGCGCAAGCTGCTGTCCACCATCTTCCGCGTGCACGAGGCCAGCGGCCTGACCTATGGCGCGGGCCACATCATGGATGTGCTGCGCGGCAAGGTCACGGACAAGGTCACGCAATACGGGCATGACAAGGTCTCCACCTTCGGCATTGGCAAGGAGTATGCGGAGCCGCAGCTACGCGCCGTGATGCGCCAGCTGCTGGCCACGGGCGCCCTGGGCCTGCACAAGGTGGTCAGCGAGAACAGCGGCCATGTGTTCGACACCCTGTGCCTGGCCGCGGGCTCGCGCGCCGTGCTCAAGGGCGAGGTGACCGTGCAGCTGCGCGAGGCCGTGGCCGCATCGCGCAGCAAGAAGCAGGGCAAGAAGTCGGCCGCGAATGCGGCGGCCGTCAATCTGGGGCCCGATGCCCAGGTGCGCTTCATCAACCTCAAGGCCTGGCGCGCCGAGGTGGCCAAGTCCCACAATCTGCCGGCCTATGTGATCTTCCACGACGCCACGCTGGCATCGATCGCCGAGCTCAACCCCAAGAGCCTGCAAGAGCTGCAAGGGGTGAGCGGCATGGGCAGCAAAAAGCTCGATGCCTACGGTGCCGAGGTGCTCAGGGTCGTGGCCCTGGGCTGAGCTCAGAAAGCCTTGACCAGGCCGAAGCGCAGCAGCGTGCCCCTGGGCTGCGGGCCCAGGGAGCCGGCCTTGGCGCTGACCTCCTGGTACAGCGCGGCCTTGAGGTTCATCTTCTGCGCGGGAAGCGCATAGGAGAACTCGGCGCCTATGGCGTGGCGCGCGCTCCTGGCATCGCCAGCGCCCGGGCCGCTGTCATTCGTCAGCTGCCACTGGCTGTAGCCGACAAGGCCGCCCTGCATCACGCCATAGCGCTTGCCCAGGCCCCATTCCACGGTCAGCTGGTTGCCATAACGGAAACCGGCGTCGCTCCGGGTGTTGCGCTCGAAGCGGGCCAGGGCCGAGCCCGACCAGTTCTTGGCCGCATCGAAGTAATAGGTGCCGCCGCCCGTCAGCATCCAGCTCTTGAAGCCCTTGCCGGGATCGGCGGGCGTGTTGGCGCGCGCATTGTCCAGCCATACGCCGGCAGCGCCCACGGCATCCCAGTTGCCGCCATGCCAGCTCAGCACCACGGGGCCGACATAGATGTCGCCCAAGCCCGTGTGGTTGTCGTTCACGCCGGCCGCATTGAGATGCAGCGAAGTCCCTATCACCGGAATGATGGTCTCGACACCGTAGTCGGCGCCCAGCACCTTGGCGCCCGTCATCCACACCAGGCGATTGGCCAGCGCCGTGACATTGCCGCTGTTGCTGCCGGGCAGATTGCCGCTGCCGCCCGGGGCGCGGAAGCTGTGGATGTCGTAATTGACCAGATAGCCCAGGTAGTACAGCCCCGGGGGCGGTGCGCTGGCGGCCTGCAGGCCTTCGACGCCGGGTACATAGTGGCCTTCGGCATGGGCCGTGGTCAGAGTCGAGCACAGGGCCAGGCTGGCCGCGGCAATGCTTGTAATATGTTTTTTCATGGTGAGGGAGCCCGTCTGCCGGGCCTTGTCGCGCTTGGATACCGTCCACGGCAGTGGCTGCCATGGGCGCGCTGAGCATAAGTGGCGACAGCCGCCCGTCCCCGCCGTTTTCACACACAGCAGCTATGCCGGCATTGCGCTTGCCAAGCGGCCGTGGCCCGGCTTAGCCAGCCCCTCAGAAGGCCTTGATCAGGGTCAGGCGCAGCAGGCTGCCCTGGGGGCTGGCGAGGGTCGCGGCCTGCACGCCGAACTCCTTGTAATAGGCGGCGCGCAGCATCATCTTGGCGGGTAGAAAAATATACGAGGCCTGCAGGCCCAGAGCATGGCCTTGCGCATGGGCATCGAGGGTGCCGGGGCCGGTATCGCGGCTGATCTGCCAGCGGCTATAGCCCACGACCCCGGCCTGCAGCAGGCCCCAGCGCTTGCCCGCGCTCCATTCGGCGCCGATCTGATCGCCGAAGCGCCAGCCATGGTCGGTACGGCCGTTGCGCTGATAGTGGAAC
>JAFAIY010000219.1 GCA_019236485.1 Comamonas sp.
GGCCCAGGCCGCCGCGCTGCAGCGCAGCGCCGCCGACCGCGCGCTGCGCGCCTACCGAGCCGGCGAGTCGGGCTTGAGCGAGCTGCTGGCCGTGCGCCGCGTGCTGGCCGACGCGGTACTGGCCGAGCGCCTGGCGCGCAGCGAGGCGCTGGAGAGCGACAGCCGCCTGCGGCTGGATCTGCATGAGCTCTGGGACTTCGACGATTGATCTCGTCTCCAGGTCGCCCTGGGCGTCTTCCTCCCGGGGGATGGCGCCCAGGGCCAGGATCGCGCCGACCCTGCACTCGGCGCGATAAATGACAGACATCAACACGCTCTTTGCCAAAAGCGAAAAGAATCCATCATGACCCGTTCAGACACCTACCCCCGCCCCCTGGTCCTGCTGCACTGGCTGGTCTTTGCCGCGGCTGCGCTGGCCGTGGCAGCCATAGAGATCAAGGGCTTTTTCCCCAAAGGCTCGCCCGAGCGCGCGCAGCTGACCGTCCTGCATGAGAGCTTCGGCCTCGTCGTGCTGCTGCTGATGACGCTGCGCCTGGTGGTGCGCGCCAGCGTCAAACTGCCGCCGCTGCCACCCGGCCCGCGCTGGATGGAGGTTTCGGCCTATGCCATGCACTGGCTGCTTTACCTGCTGATGCTGGCCATGCCGGTGCTGGGCTTGCTGGCGCTGGCCTGGTCGGGCAAGCCCGTGCCCTTCTTCGGCGCATCCTGGACGCTGCCGCTGACGGTGGATATGCCGCTGGGCCACAGCCTCAAGGATATCCACGAGGCCGGCGCCAACCTGGTGTTCGCCGCCGTGGGCCTGCATGCGGCGGCCGCGCTATGGCATCAGTTCGTGCTCAAGGACGGACTGCTGCGCCGCATGAAATAAGTACGACTCACGCAAATCAGGTTCAGGCAAGACGTTTGCCCTATGGAAATGCCTCTGATGCATCCTTGTTTGCGTAAGTCCTCATGAGTACCTCTGGTCGGTCCCTGCTGCGGGCCGACCTCAAGCCTCAATCAGCTTCCGGCAATATGGCGTCGGCATAGTCGTAGAGCTCGCCCAGAATCTCCTCGCCGCGCTCGTCGGCGGTTTCGGACAGGGCGTCGATCATGGCGAACATCTGCTCGGCCGTGCGCGCCCCGCCCTCACCTTCGATCAGGCAGGCTGCGCGGTGCTGCTCCCAGCGCCGCTGCTCGGCCTCGGTCAGCGTCTGCGGGAAGTTGCGCGCCCGGTAGCGCCAGACCAGCTCCGCTAGGCGCGCATCGTCAAAGCCGGTCTTGTCCAGCGCCAGCTCCTGAGGCGAGAGCTTTTTGATCTGCATGAGGCGGCGGCGGTCTTCATTGCCCACAAAACCGCCATACAGGTCCTGGTCGGCATCCAGCGGCTCACCGGCCTCGCGCACGAACACGGTCTTCCACTGCGCGCTCATATCGGGCAGATCGCGCGCCACGGCCGCATGCTTCAGGCACTGCTCCAGGTCCACACCCCATTTCTCGGCCATGGCCGGGCTCAGGGTCTTGAGGCTGCCCACCACCATGGGCGACTTGTTGACGTGAATGCTCTTGATGGGCAGACGGCTCACGCCCTCGGGCAGCTCGGCCTGGCGCGTGAACAGCCGCAGGCGCAGGTCTGGGGCGCTGATGCCGGCCAGCTCGCCCGGGTCTTGGGACAGATCCCAGCAGATCACCTCGTTCTTGTTGCTCGGGTGTGTGGCCAGCGGCCACATCACGGCTAGGCAGCCGCGTGCGGGGCTGATCATGCCGGTCACATGCAGAAAGGGCCGCGCATGCTCCTGCGTGGCGGGCAGACCCATTTCGCGCAAGGCACCGTCCTTTTTATGCAGACCAAAGGCAAAGTCGAACAGGCGCGGCTGCTTTTCGCGGATCAGTCTGGCCAGCGCAATCGTGACACGCACATCGCTCAGCGCATCGTGAGCCTGCTCGTGCAGCAGGCCGTTGGCGCGGGCCAGGTCTTCCAGCTTGAAGCTGGGCGTGCCGTCTTCCTTGGTCGGCCAGGCAATGCCCTCGGGGCGCAGCGCATAGACCATGCGCACCACATCGAGCAGATCCCAGCGGCCGCAGCCGTTCTGCCATTCGCGCGCATAGGGATCGATGAGATTGCGCCAGAACATGAAGCGCGTGATCTCGTCGTCGAAGCGTATGGTGTTGTAGCCCACGCCCACGGTGCCGGCCTGGGCCAGCTCGGCCTCGATACGCGCGGCGAACTCGGCCTCGGGGATGCCCTGCTCCAGCGCACGCTGGGGCGTGATGCCCGTGATCAGGCAGGACTGGGGATCGGGCAGATAGTCGTTGGCCGGCTGGCAGTACCACATCACGGGCTCGCCGATCTCGTTGAGCTGGTCATCCGTGCGTATGCCCGCAAACTGCGCGGGACGGTCGTAGCGCGGCTGGGCGCCAAAGGTTTCGTAGTCGTGCCAGAAGAAGGTATGAGCCATGGGGCCGAAGTATGCCCGCGAACGGCCACGGCCTGGACCATAGAGCAGTGCCTTCATCGGCCTTTTCGCGCCGATATGCGGACCGGCACTGCGCAAGCAGCTATGAATTTGCTTGAACCACCCTATCCCAGCTCAGGCCGAACTTGTGCAGGTATTTGCGCAGCCGGTCCGCATCGTTGACCAC
>JAFAIY010000271.1 GCA_019236485.1 Comamonas sp.
GGCCTGGGCCTGCCGCGCCCGCAGCGCTGATCACAGCCCATAACAACAAGGAGACTCAGGATGAGTGCAACCGGCACTGTTTCGCGTGAGCAGACCCAGCAGAAGCTGGACCGGCGCGGCCCTGTCGCGGCCCGCTATATGGCGTCCACGCCCTACACCACGGCAGACCGCCTTGAGGAGTGCGCGCGCAATTTTGGCGAGCGAATTTTCTTGACGGAAGGCGATGTGCGCTACACCTATGCGCAGTTCAACCAGCGCGCCAACCAGGTGGCGCGCGCCCTGCGCGCGCAGGGCGTGAACAAGGGCGACGTGGTGGCCATGGCCATGGAGAACCGCGCGGCCTTCTTCTTCGCCTGGTTCGGCATTGCCAAGCTCGGTGCCGTGGCCGCGTTCATCAACACCCATGTGGCGGGCAAGCCCCTGGTGCATGCGCTGGAGGTGACCAAGTCCCAGGCCGTCATCGTGGGCGAGGAGTGCGCGGGCCGCTTTGCGGCTACCGAGGGGCTGAACCCCGCACTTAGCTACTGGCACTGGCCCGACGAAGAGCGCCGCGCCGAGGCCGGCGTGCTCGCCCGGTTCGGCGCCGACCTGCAGGCCCTGGCCATGGCCGAGGACGGCAGCGACACGCCGCCGGCCTGGCGCGAGGGCGTGAAGGCCGGCGATACGGCCCAGTACATCTTCACCTCGGGTACGACCGGCCTGCCCAAGGCCGCGGTGATCAGCCATGCACGCTGGCTGATGGCCGGTGACTCCATGCAGATCCTGTGGGAGATCAGCGCAGACGACTGCTTCTACTGCTTTCTGCCGCTCTACCACGGTGCGGCGTCCATGTCGCTGAGCTCCACGGCCATGAGCGCGGGGGCTCGCATCGTGGTGCGCCGCAAGTTCAGCCGCAGCGAGTTCTGGAACGATATCCGGCGCCACGAGATCAGTTTCTGCCAGTATGTGGGCGAGATCTGCCGCTTTCTGCTCAGCGTTCCGCCCGCGGCCGACGACCGGCAGCACACGCTGCGCAAGATGGCCGGCACGGGCCTGTCGCCCGAGATCTGGCAGCAGTGGACCGCGCGCTTCGGCGAGCAGTTCCAGATCTACGAAGGCTGGGGCGGCACCGAGTCCAACACCAACACCATCAATCTGGACAACCGCGTGGGCTCCTGCGGCCGCGTGCCGTTCTGGGACAAGACCAATCTGCGCCTGGTGCGCTACGACCAGGAAAAAGGCGATTACATCCGCGACGAGAACGGCTTTCTGCAGCTGGCCGGCGTGAACGAGCCCGGCGAGGCGATTGGCATGGTGATCGACTACCCCGATGTGGTGGCCGGCCGCTTCGAGGGCTATACCAATGCCGAGGCTTCCGAGAAAAAGCTGCTGCGCAATGTGTTTCGGCCCGGCGATGTGTGGTGGACCTCGGGCGATCTGCTGCGCTGCGACGAGGAAGGCTATTGCTGGTTTGTGGACCGAATCGGCGACACCTTCCGCTGGAAGAGCGAGAACGTCTCGACCATGGAGGTCGGCGATGCGCTGGGCGACTTCAGCGGGCTGGACGCCATCACGGTCTATGGCGTGCAGGTGCCGGGCCACGGCGGCCGCGCGGGCATGGCGGCCCTGGTCATGAACGGAGGCGCCAGCTTCGACCCCAAGGCCTTCTGGGAGCTGGCCCTCGCCCGCCTGCCGCGCTACGCGGCGCCGCTGTTTGTGCGCCTGATGGACACGCCCGACATGACGGGCAACTACAAGCTGCGCAAGGTCGATCTGCAAAAGCAGGGCTATGACGGCACGCAGACCCGCGATCCGCTGTTCGTGCGCAATGACAAGCTGCAGACCTATGTGCCGCTGAGCGCTGCGGCCGTCGAGGAGGCCTTGCGTGGCTAGCGCGGCCGCGACTCAGCGGGAGCGCGCCAAGCCCGCCGATGTGCTGAACTACCCGTTCGAGCCGCCCAGGCCCGACGGCAGCCATGTGGAAATCGCGCCTGGCCTGCTGTGGCTGCGCATGCCCATGCCCATGGCACTGGACCATATCAACGTCTATCTGCTGCGCGATGGCCAGGGCTGGGCCCTGGTCGATACGGGCCTGGGCATTCCCGCAACCTTCGAGCTTTGGGAGCAGATCTTCACGCAAAAGCTGGCGGGCCAGCCGCTGACCCGCGTGATCTGCACCCATTGCCACTACGACCATGCGGGTGCGGCCAGCTGGCTGCAGCAGCGCTTCAAAGTGCCGCTGTACATGACCTATGGCGAATTCATGATGCTGCGCTCACTGATGGGGCCGCCGCCCGACCCCCTGCCCGAAGCGCACCGCGAGTTCTATACGCGTGCCGGCGTGACGGCCGAGGAGCTGGAGGCCATGCTTGGCGCCATGCGCAAGGATCCGTTCATGCCCCGGCACCCCAGCCATTACCAGCGCATACGTCCCGGCGAGCTGCTGCAGATCGGGGAGCGCCAGTGGCGCGTCGTGCTGGGCGAAGGCCATTCCCCCGAGCATGCCTGCCTGTACTGCGAGGCCGACGGCATCCTGCTGGCCGGCGATCAGGTGCTGCCGCGCATCACCTCGAACGTGATGGTCAGCCCCATAGAGCCCGAGGGCAATCCGCTCAAGGCCTGGCTGGAGTCTCTGCAGCGCCTGCGTCAGCTGCCTGCCGACACACTGGTCCTGCCATCCCATCAAGGCGTGTTCTACGGCCTGCACGAGCGCCTGGATCAGGTGGCGGAGCACCATGAGCAGCAGTTCGCGCAGCTCCAGCAGCATCTGCGCGAGGCCGGCCGGGCCACGGCGGCCGAGCTGGTGCCGGCGCTGTTCCCGCGCCTGCGCGGCCCCGTGGACCGGCTCATGGCCCTAGGGGAAACCATAGCCCATTTAAACCTGCTTCAGCAGGCCGGAGTGCTTTTGCGCCGGCCCGGAGCAGGCAATATCGATTTTTTCTCGTTGGCCCGAGGTGAGACGCCATGACGGAACTGGAAACATTCAAACAAGAAGTCGCGCAATGGCTGGAGCAGAACTGCCCGGCCAGCATGCGCCGCCCCATTGTGGCCGAGGAGATGGTATGGGGCAGCTCCAAGCTGCAGTTCCAGAACGAAGACCAGAAGCTGTGGTTCGAGCGCATGCGCGATCGCGGCTGGTTTGCGCCCGGCTGGCCCAGGGAATACGGCGGCGGCGGCCTTTCGCCCAAGGAGGCGCGCGTTCTCGAAACCGAGATGGCGCGCCTGGGTTGCCGCCAGCCCCAGTACAACCTGGGCGTGTGGATGCTGGGGCCGGTGCTGGTCGAGGTCGGCACGCATGAGCAGAAACTCGAGCACCTGCTGCCCATGATGCGCGGCGAGCAGCGCTGGTGCCAGGGCTTTTCCGAGCCCAATGCGGGTTCGGACCTGGCCAGCCTCAAGACCTCGGCACGCCGCGTGACGGACGAGCAGGGCGAGGCCTATATCGTCAACGGCGGCAAGATCTGGACCTCGGACGGCGACAAGGGCGACTGGATGTATGCGCTGGTGCGCACCGACAGCAGCGCCAAAAAGCAGGACGGCATCAGCTTTCTGCTGATCGACATGAAAAGCCCGGGCGTCACGGTCAAGCCCATCGAGCTGATCAGCGGCAAGTCCAGCTTCTGCCAGGTGTTCTTCGACGATGTGCGCGTGCCCGTGCGCCAGCTGGTGGGCAAGGAGGGCGAGGGCTGGGCCCTGGCCAAGAAGCTGCTGCAGCACGAGCGCGCCGCCATGTCCAAGTTCACCGAGGGCGGAGCGCCGTCGCACGATGCGCTCAAGACCGCGCTGCCCTATATGGTGGACGAGCAGGGCAGTGTGGTGGAGCCGGCGCTGCGCGACAGGCTGGCCGCCGTGCTCATGGATGCCCAGGCTTTTGCGCTGACCCACCGCCGCGTGACCGAGAAAGCCCTGGCGCGCCAGGATGTGTCCGGCCCCTCCAGCATCATGAAGCTGGTGCAGACCGAACAGGAGGTCGCCAAGTACGAGCTGCTGGAGCAGGCCATGGGCCTGCGCGGCCTGGGCTGGGAGGGCGAGGACTTCAGCGCCGACGAGCTCGATGTCTGTCGCGCCTGGCTGCGCTCCAAGAGCTACACCATTGCGGGCGGCAGCTCCGAGGTGCAGCTCAACATCATCGCCAAGCGGGTGCTGGAGCTGCCTTGACCCCCCTGAGCTGTTTCGCCGCTTCCTCTGAGGGGACGGTGGCCGTCACCGGATCAGGGGCAGCGGCTGCAGATAACGAATTGATATGGAGACAACGATATGACCATGCTTTTGTCGCAAGAGCAGGAGCTGCTCAAGGACAGCGCTGCCGCTTTTCTGGCCGAAGAAGCTCCCGTGGCCCAGCAGCGCCGCCTGCGCGACGCCAAGGTGGACCAGGGCTTTGACGGACAGCTGTGGCGGCAGATGGTGGAGATGGGCTGGCCCGTGGCCGTGCTGCCCGAGGAGCACGAGGGACTGGCCGCAGGCTATCTGGGCCTGGGCGGAGTGTTCGAGGCGATAGGCCGCAATCTCTCGGCCCAGCCCCTGCTGAGCCAGGCGGTGATGGCGCCCGAGCTGCTGATCC
>JAFAIY010000286.1 GCA_019236485.1 Comamonas sp.
GCGAAAGCCAGCGGCAGGTGGCGCAGGGCACGGTGCGCGCCTATGAGCTGGCGCAAAAGCACGGCATCAAGACCGGCTGGGGCACGGACATTCTGTTCAACCCCAAGAACACCCCCACCCAGGGCCGGCAGCTGGCCAAGCTCACGCGCTTCTACGACCCGCTGACCCTGCTGGCCCAGGCCACGGCAACCAATGGCGAGCTGCTGGCCCTGTCGGGCGAGCGAAACCCCTACCCGCATGCGCTGGGCCGCATCGCGCCCGGCGCCTATGCGGACCTGCTGGTGGCCGACGGCGACCCGGCCGTGAACCTGGACTTCCTCGGCGATCCGCAGCGCAATCTGCGCCTGATCATGAAGGACGGCAAGGTCCACAAGAACACGCTCTGAGCGTCGACTGCCGCCCCGACGCCAGGAGGCTGGACTTCACTCAGTGCTGGGTCTCGGTCGCCTGCTGGCGGCGCAAGGCCTTGACCCGGTACATGGCGGCGTCGGCCTGTTGCAGCGCATCGTCGAGATCCGTGCCCTCGGGCGCCAGGCAGACCAAGCCCACGCTCGCCCCCTCGTAGTCGATCCGGCTTCCGTCGGGCAGCTCGAAGCTGGTGACCGAAGCCTTGAACAGGCGTTGCTGCAGATCGCGCACCAGTTGCTCGCCATCCTCGTCCAACCCAGGCCCCGAGCCCACCATCACGAACTCGTCGCCGCCGAAGCGGGCCAGCATATCGCTGCCGCGCACTGCGGCCGACAACTGGGTGGCCAGCTTGCGCAGCAGCGCGTCGCCGGCCTCGTGGCCGTAGTGGTCGTTGATCTGCTTGAAGCGGTCCAGGTCCACAAAGCCCACCAGCACCCATTCGCGGCTGCGGCGGCAATGGGTGATCACGCGCTGCAGCTCCTCGGTCAGGCTGCGGCGGTTGGGCAGGCCCGTCAGGGCATCCAGCATGGCCAGGGAGACCAGCTCCCGATTCGCCTTCTGCAGCGCATGCAGCAGCTGCTCGCGCTCGGCAAAGCCCGCGATGAGCTTGGCAAACAGGCGCAGCAGGCCCTCGGCCTCGTCGTTCAGGGCCACGGACCTGTCGCTGGCCGCACACAGCGTGCCGTAGAGCTTGCCGCTGGAAAAACGCACCGGCGTGCTCACATAGGTCTGGATCCCCAGGGCGCGGGCCGCATCCGAGTCGCCCCAGCATTCACTCACATTGCCCGTGTAGCTGCGGCCCTCGTCGAGCGCACGCTTGCACAGGGTGTCGCTCCAGGGCACGTCCAGGCCTTCGGGAATCGTCATCTCGCCGGTGTTGAGCGAATACAGCACGCTCTGCAGGCCGCGCTCCTCGTCGACAAGCGTGAGATAGGCCGAGTCCAGGGTGGTGACCTCGACCATGATTTCCAGCAGCGGCCGGGTGAGCGCGGGCAGATTCCGGGATGAGGTGGCGGTCTGCGCCAGGCGCTGAACAATCGATATCATGAAACGACCTCTGGCATGGTCCACAAAACAAGGGTTGCATCAAAACTGGAGCCAGGACCGCTGGATCAAACGGGTCTGGCACGAGCCAGGATGGATTCTCTCCCGCAAATCCGCTCGGCCGGCGCGACCGCGGGTATACACAGAGGCCATCCGGGGTGGCGGCCTAGGCCGGCGGCCAGAGAATCCGCACCCGCAGCCCGCCCAGGGTCGGCGATTCATCCAGCACCAGCTGCGCACCGCTGCGCTCGGCAATGGTCTGCACGATGGCCAGACCCAGGCCGCTGCCGCCGGCCATGCCGCCCGCGCCCTGACCGCGCACGAAACGCTGCAGCACGCGCTGGCGCTCGGCGGCGGCGATGCCGGGGCCGGAATCCTCGACCACCAGCGCGCGCCCCTGGGCGTCGCGTCGCCAGCCCACATCCACGCGACCGCCCGCAGGCACGTATTTGAGGGCGTTGTCCAGCAGATTGCGCAGCAGAACGGCCAAGGCCCGGGCGTCGGCCTGCACGCTGAAGGCGGTCTGGGGCGAGCATTCCTCGCTCAGCCCCATGTCCAGGCCCTTGGCCTGGGCGGCCTCGGCGATATCGGCCAGCGCGCGCTCCACCAGGCCTCTCAGCTCCACCGCCGGCGCGCTCTGCGGCTGCGCGGCCGTACCGGCCTCCTGCCGGGCCAGCGCCAGCAATTGCTCGACCAGGCGCTTGGCCCGCTCTATGCCGGCTGCCAGATCGGACTGGGCCAGGTCCCGCGCCGCGGCATCGGGCGCCTTGCGCAGCGCCTGCAGCTGCAGCTGCAGGGCCGCGAGCGGAGAGCGCAGCTCGTGCGCGGCATCGGCCACAAAGTGCTGCTGGGCTTCGAACGCCTGCTGCACCCGCTGCAGCAGGCTGTTGAGTTCCTGCACCAGCGGCTGCATCTCGTCGGGCAGTCCTTCCACGCTCACGGGGGCCAGGTCCTGGGGCTGGCGCAGGGCCAGCTCCTTGCGCACGCGCTGCACGGGCGTCAGCGACTGGCGGATCACCCACCACACGGCCAGCGCCAGCAGCGGCGCCAGCAGCACCACGGGCAGCAGGCTGCGCCAGGCGGCTTCGCGGGCCAGGGTCTGGCGCACCCGCATGTCCTGGGCCACCTGTATCACCTGGGAGCGCGTCTGCAGCGAGAACACCCGGTAGGTCGTGCCGCGCGCCGGCACGTCGGCAAAGCCCAGCACGGCCATCTGCGGCAGGGCCGCGCCCAGCGCGGATTCGAAAATGCGCAGACCTTCGTTGGTCCAGACCTGGACTATGAATTCATTGTTCTCGTCCTCGGGCGGCGTGCCCTGGGGGCGCCCCTTGGCGTCCACGGGCAGACCGGCACGCAACGCGAATGCCGTCTGCTGCATCTGGTAGTCGAACAAGGTGTCGGTCTGCTCCAGCGCATTGCGATAGGCCAGAATCCCCTGCAGCACGGCGACCAGCACGATGGCCGCACCTATGAACAGCAGCAGCCGCGCGCCCAGCGATCCCGGCAGGGCCGGCCTGAATCTGGTGTGGAAGCGCTTGTTCATGGCTTGGGCACCATATAGCCCACGCCGCGCACATTGAGCACGGCACCGGCGCCCAGCTTTTTGCGCAGGCCGTGGATATAGACCTCCACGGCATTGCTGCTGACCTCGTCGCCCCAGCCGTAGAGCTTGTCTTCGAGCTGCTGGCGCGACAGCGTGCTGCCCGGCCTGGCCAGCAGCGCCTGCAGCACCGCCCATTCGCGCCCCGAAAGCATGACGGGCTGGCCCTGCACGCTGGCCTCCCGGGTGTCCGGGTTCAGCATGACTCCCGCATGCTCGTACACGGCTTCCGCATGCCCGCGGGCGCGGCGCGTGAGCGCACGGATGCGCGCCAGCAGCTCGTCCATGTCATAGGGTTTGATCACATAGTCGTCGGCACCCGCATCCAGACCCGCAATGCGGTCCTTGACGGCATCGCGGGCCGTGGCCACCAGCACCGGCGTGGCGTCCTTGCGCGCGCGCAGCTGGCGCAGCACGCCCAGGCCGTCGAGCAGCGGCAGGCCCAGGTCCAGCAGCACCAGATCGTACTGATGGCCACGCAGGGCCGCATCGGCCTGGGCACCGTCCTGAACCCAGTCCACCACATGATCCTCACCACGCAGCAGGCCCAGAACGGCCTGGCCTATCATGGTGTCGTCTTCAACAAGCAAAAGGCGCATGGGCCAAGCATAGCGGCCCATGCGCCTTGTGCCTACCGACACCCATGCGGGCAGGCAAGCTTAGAGCGCCGCCTCGATCTGCGGCATGGCCATGCGGGCCTTGGTCAGGGCCATGCCCAGGTTGGCGGTGCGGCGGCACACAAAGACCGCCACATAGTCGGGCGAGCTCTTGCCGCGCAGAAACACGTGAATCAGGTTGTCACTGTTGATGATGATTTCCTGGAAATAGTGATGGCCGTCGTCGCTGATGCCGCGCGAGCGCTTGAACAGGGTTTCGATCATGGACACATTGGGTCCGTTGAACAGATCGGCCGTGGCGGCCGCCACCAGATCGATGACCTCGCGCGGGTGCGAATCCACGGTGCGTATCGACAGCAGCATGCCGGAGGCGGCATCCACATAGCCGGCGGCCACGCACTCGGGGACAGACGCCACGACCTGTGTCAAAACGGAATCCAAACTCATGAAACTCTCTCTTTCCTGATTGCTCAATTTCACGCCATCTTCTGCAACAGCGCGTTTTCGTATTCATGCAGCAGCGCTTCCTGCGCCCCGGATTGCACATACTGCGCATCGATCAGGCGCACGCGGCGCAAGGCCTCGTCGGCCGTCAATCCCTCGCGCACCAGCCAGGCG
>JAFAIY010000433.1 GCA_019236485.1 Comamonas sp.
CCAATGTGGATGCCGCTGCCGCCGATGCCGCGCTGCGCAAACGCCTGCAAGCGGTGATCTCCTCGCTGGACGGCAAGAACAAGCTGGCGGCCAGCAACTTCTCCGAGCAATTCCTCAAGAACTCGCCCATAGACGTGGTGCAAAAAGCCCTGGACTCCATGCGCGCCGGTGTTGGCAGCTGCCAGCCCGTGGGCCGCATGCAGAGCTCCTCGCCCATCGCCGCCAGCGTGCTGCTGGGCTGCACCAAGGGCTTTGTGCCGCTGGAGTTGGCCGTGGAGCCCCAGGCGCCCTACCGCATCTCGGGCATCTTGCTGCGCCCCGCCTTCTGGAAGTAAGGCCCGGCCGTCATCAAAAATGGGGCCCTCGGGCCCCATTTTCATTGCTGCCTCAGACCACCACGGGCTCGGGCTCCAGCCGAATGCCGAAGCGCTCGTAAACACTGGTCTGGATGGCAGCGGCCAGCGTCATGACCTCGCCGCCGCTCACGCTGCCTTCGCTGCTGTGGCGATCGCCGCGGTTGACCAGCACCAGCGCCTGCCTGTCGTAGACGCCGGCGCGCCCCAGAGTCTTGCCCTTCCAGCCGCAGGCATCGATGAGCCAGCCCGCGGCCAGCTTGATCGAGCCGTCATCCATGGGGTAATGCACGATCCTGGGTTCGCGCGCGATGATGTCGGCGCACTGCTCGGAGCTCACCGTGGGGTTCTTGAAGAAACTGCCGGCATTGCCTATGACCTCGGGATCGGGCAGCTTGGCGCGGCGGATCTCGCACACCCATTCGAAGATCTGCCGGGCCGAAGGCTGCTCAATGCCTTTTTCGGCCTGCTTGCGCTGCAGATCGAGATAGCCCAGGTCGGGCTTCCAGTCCTTGGGCAGGGTCAGGCGCACATGGGTGATGACGGCTCTCCCCTTGAGCCCCAGGCCGCGCGGCATGGCCGCGGAGCCCGTGAGCGGCCAGTACTTGGGCTGGGCCGGCGCATGCTTGAACACCGAATCGCGGTAGCCGAAAGCGCACTGGGCCGCATTCAGGCTGAACTGCTCGCCCGTGGCCAGATCGATGGCGTCCAGAGAGTCGAAGCGGTCCTGCAGCTCCAGTCCATAGGCGCCTATGTTCTGCACGGGCGCGGCTCCCACGGTGCCGGGGATCAGGGCCATGTTCTCCAGCCCGGTATAGCCCTGGGACAGGGTCCAGGCCACCATGTCGTGCCAGCGCTCGCCGGCGCCGATCTCCACGATCCAGTGCCTGTCGGTCTCGCGCAGCAGGCGCATGCCCATGATTTCCATCTTGAGCACGACGGGAGCCACATCGCCGGTCAACACCACATTGCTGCCGCCGCCCAGCACAAACACCGGCTGACGACCCCACAAAGGGTCCTTCAGAAACTGGCGAATGTCGTCCTGGCTACGGATGCGCACCAGGGTTTCGGCACGCGCGGCAATGCCAAAGGTGTTGCAATGCTGCAGGGGAACATTTTTCTCGACTAACATCCAGTCAATTGTCGCACCGCGTCTGCCGCACTGCAGGCAAGCTCCCCATCTCCGGTGGGCGCGCTGTGGCTTGTTTCAGAACCGATATTGATAGGAAAAGTCCCATGCCTTCTTTTGACACCGTTTGCGAAGCCGATTTCGTCGAGGTGAAGAACGCCGTCGAAAACACCGCCAAGGAAATCGGCACCCGCTTTGACTTCAAGGGCACCTCGGCCGCCATCGAACTCAAGGACAAGGAAATCACCCTGTTCGGCGACGCGGACTTCCAGCTGCAGCAGGTGGAGGACATACTGCGCAACAAGCTGACCAAGCGCAATGTGGATGTGCGCTTTCTCGACATCCAGAAGGCCCAGAAGATCGGCGGCGACAAGCTCAAGCAGACCGTGAAGGTCAAGAACGGCATCGAGGCCGAGCTGGGCAAAAAGCTGCAGAAGCTGATCAAGGAAAGCAAGCTCAAGGTGCAGGCCGCGATCCAGGGCGATGCCGTGCGCGTCACCGGCGCCAAGCGCGACGATCTGCAGGCCGCCATGGCCCTGATCCGCAAGGACCTGGCCGACCACCCGCTGTCGTTCAACAACTTCCGGGATTAAGCGCCCTCCCTCGCCCGCAGCACGGGCGGTTCCGGCTCCAAGCCGCCGGGCAGCGACCACAACGCAATGGACCACTGAAATGAACCCTCACGGCCCTACCGGTTTCCTGCTTGCGGCGGCGCTGGCTGCGGTGCTTCCTCTGGCCGCACAGGCCCAGTCCGTGGCGCTCACTGGCGTGCTGGGCAGCAAGGCCTTGCTGGTGGTCAATGGCAGCCCGCCCAAGGCGCTGGCGGCCAACGAGACCCATCAGGGCGTGCGCCTGCTGCAGATCAGCGGCGATACCGCCGTGGTGGACGTCCAGGGCCAGCGCCAGACCCTGCGCCTGGGCGAGGCACCGGTAAGCGTCGGCAGTCGCGGCGGCGCCGGCGGCGGATCGCGCTCCAACCGCGTGGTGCTGATCGCAGACTCCCGCGGGCACTTCATAGACCGCGGCCTGATCAACGGCAAGAGCATGCAGTACATGGTGGACACCGGCGCCAGCACCATTGCCATAGGCCGCCCCGACGCCGAACGCATGGGCCTGCCGTTCCAGCAGGGCACGCCGGTGCTGATGCGCACGGCCAACGGCACGGCCCAGGGCTGGCATATCAAGCTCGACAGCGTGCGGGTCGGCGAAGTGGATCTCTACGATGTGGACGCCATCGTCGCCCCCCAGTCCATGCCCTATGTGCTGCTGGGCAACAATCTGCTGTCGCAGTTCCAGATGACGCGCAAAGGCAGTGAAATGGTGCTGGAAAGGCGCTGATCCGCGATGCAAACCCGCCACGACGAATCCTACGAAGACCTGCTGGGTCTGTGGTCGGACCTGGAGGCCGCACTGTCCGTGCTGTTGACCGAGCCGCTGCGCATTCCGGGCTTCGCGGTCAAGCTGCACCAGCTCGATCTCTGGCTGCAGGACCTGATCGCGCACGACACGGATGCGGCCCTGTATCTGATGTTCCAGCGCGCGGGCGCCACCACCGTGGGCTACAGCCCTTCCCACGCCCTGATCTGCGCCGGCCTGTGCCATGTGCTCGCCCAGGCGCTGCAGCTGGAGCGCAGCGAGCGCGACACCTTGATCCATGCGGCGCTGACCATGAATATCGGCATGACGCGGCTGCAGAACCAGCTGGCCGAGCAGCGCGAGCCGCTCTCCGCCCAGCAGGCCGAGGCCGTGAAGCGCCACCCCGTGGAAGGCCGGCTGGTGCTGGAGCGCCTGCAGGTGCGCGACGAGCTGTGGCTGGAAACCGTGCTGCGCCACCATGAGGTGCTGTCGCCGGCGCCGCTGGCGCAGCTGCAGCCCTTGCAGCGGCTGGTGCGCATCCTGGGCACCGTGGACCGCTATGCGGCCCTGATCAGCCCGCGCAAGACCCGCAGCGGCCGCACGGCCACCGAGTCGCTGCAGATTCTGCAGCAGGACAGCCAGTACGCCGATGAAGTCAAGCAGGCCCTGGCCCAGGTGGTGGGCCTGTACCCGCCCGGCACCTATGTGCAGCTGGGCAATGGCGAGATCGCCGTTGTGCTGCGCCGCGGCGCCGCGCCCGGCGAGCCGCAGATGGCCAGCGTGATCGATGCCGGCGGCCACGGCCTGTACCCGCCCATCTGGCATCCGGAAAACCGCAGGCCGCCCATAGAGTCGGCACTCTCGCGCTCCTCCATCACTCTGGACCTGGACCTGCGCTCCATGGCGCAGCTGGGCATACACAGCGCACGCGGCAACAAGGCGCTGTACCGCATGGTGCAGCTGCCGGGCAGCAAGGCCTTCTGAGTGCTCACAGCGCCTGGGCGGCCCACAGCCCCGCATGGTGGCCGCGCGTGAAAGCCTCTTCGAGCACCGAATAACCGGCCCAGTCCGCATGCGCAAACAGCAGCCGCGGCGTCGCCGGCGTCGGCAGGCTGGCCACACGCTCCCCGTTCAATGGCAGCTTGCGCTTTCCAGGGCTTGATTGCAACGCGATCTGACTTAGAACCGCTTGATCGCCGGGGCGCGGAATCGCCATGGCATGGCCGTAGCGCGTGATCTCCATGCGCGTGGCCCGCGCCAGCAGATCGGGATGGGGCTCGCTCAAGCTGCGGACGATGCGCTCGCGCCAGAATGCAAAAGGCTGCTGCAGCAGCTGCCGGCGACCGTCGGTCCAGTCGCCAAGCGCCTGGTAATAGCTCAGCACCGTCGGCCGGCGGCTGACGCGGTCCAGGCGCTGGTTGCCCGCATCCACATAGCCCAGGCCGCCCGTATTGCCATCCTGGTACAGCACATTGTCCCAGGCCGGCTCGGCGCCCGGATAGTCGGCCAGTTGGCGATCGATATGGATATTGGCCACCAGCCAGGGCGCCCAGTCGAGCCGGGCCGCCACGGTGCGCAGAAAATCCGGCGGATTGCGCAGCACCCGGGCCGCAACCAAGGTCGGCAAAGCCAGCACGCAGTGCTTGGCCAGCCAGCGCTCATGCTGGCCGCGGCCATGGTGATAGGTATCGACCTGCACGCCGTCCCGGTCTTCGGTGACGGCCAGCACGCTGCAATCGGTCTGCAAGCGCGTGTTCCGCAGCCGCGTCACCAGTTGCTGGGACAGCCAGCCATTGCCCTGGGGCCAGGTCAGCACCTGCTCGCCTTCCTCATCCTGACCGGGCGCTGCTGCCTGGCGCGGCGCATGAAAGCCGTGGCGGCTGGCGAAATAGTGAATGCCGGCCCAGGCCGAGACCCGGCTCAGGCCCGCGCCGAAATCGTCGCGGCAGCAATAGTCCAGATACCAGAGCAGGCGCTCGTCGTCGAAGCCCAGGGCCGTCAGCCAGCGATCGAAACGCTGGGCGTCGAGTTCGGCATGCGCGGCCGGCAGCCGCCCCTCGCGCTGCCAGACGCGTATCGAGGGCATGGCAAAGGGCGCGCTGCGCGCGGCCTGCTTCACCGCATTTTCGAAGCGCGCATATTGCTCCAGCGTGCTCTGGCTCACGCCCTGCACGGGCAGCAGGCCTTCCTGCCAGTTGCCCTGGAAGTACAGCCGCTCCTGCGGGCTGTGGCATA
>JAFAIY010000555.1 GCA_019236485.1 Comamonas sp.
CCCGCCTACCCGGTCTATCTCCAGGACCGCGGCGACTGGGTCGCACGCGAACGAGAGCGGGAACGCATGCAGCGCGAACGCGAATATGAGCAGCAGATGCGGGAGCGCGAACGTCAGGCGCGCGAGCGCGATCAATGGCAGCGCCAGCTGGAACGCGAGCGCAATCAGCAGCAGCGTGAACAGCAATTCATGCAGGATCAGCAGCGCCGAGAATGGGAACGCCAGCAGGCGCAGAACCGTCGCGACCAGCAGCAAAGACAGCGTGATCAGCAACGTGAGAATCTTCGTCCGATTCAACCCCAATATGACCCCGACGCCTGGCGTCCGATGGGACGGTAAACAGGCTTGAATTTACAAAGTCAGCAATCTGAACTGATACTACGAAGCAATCCTGATCAAGGTCTTTATACGGGGGTGAAAAATGCCTGCCATTCGTCTGTGCGCAACGCCTGTCCAGCTCTGGGCCAAGTCAAACCATTTCTTTCGCACATATGGACTGAATATGCTCGCTGCATCTCTTGCCCTGCTGCCATGGACAAGCACCCATGCCCAGGTCATGCGCTGCATGGACTCCAAGACCCATGAGGTGACCTATACCAACGGCCAATGCATTTCGGGCGAAACCGCGACCCAGGTGCAAGCGGCACAGAGCCCTGCGGAAATTGCCCAGGAGCGGGCCGATGCCGCCAAGGCCCTGGAACGCAGCAAGGCCCAGATGGCACGCGACGACGCCCAGCGCCGCCAGCGTGAGGAGCAGGAACGCAGGGAGCAGGCAGCTCTGGCCCGGGCCAATGCCAACCCGGAAAATTCCCTCGCCTGCCGTCAGGCCCGCGAACGCTACAACAGCATTCTGGTCGAGTCCGACCCCGACCTCTCGACCTGGGGAGAGCGCAGCACCGTGGCCCAGAACCAGATGGAAATGAGCTGCCTGGGCGCTGCCGCCTACCAGCAGCTGCAGCAGGCCCGCGCCCTGCAGCCCAATGCCATCAACCGCCCGCAATGGGGCTATACACGGCCTCTGCCGCTTCGCCCCATCCCCCAGCCCCCCGCAAAAATCGTCAACTGCAATGTCTTTCGCTGCTATGACAATCGCGGCGGCGTGCACCCTATTCCATGAAGCGGCCTAGGCTTTCAGGCCCTGGGCAACCGTCGGGTAGCGCAGCTTCAACTTCAGCTCCTGCTTGAGCCGTCGGTTAGTCAGGCGCCGCGACTCGCTCATAAAGCTCAGCAGGCTGGCGGGCAGCTCGGCCCGTGCCTGCTCGCGGCCTATGCGCTGCGGCCTGGGCAGCCCGTAGAGGTCGGCCGCCAGATCGAAGTAATCGCCCATCTTCAGCTCGGTATCGTCACTCGCGTGATAGATGCGCTGCGGCCCGCCGCGCCACAGGGCACGCAAGCAGGCCCGGGCCAGATCATCGGCATGGATATGGTTGGTATAGACATCGTCACCCGCCTGCAGCGCCGGCGTGCCGCGCAGCAAACGCGCACGCGGCGTTCCGCCCTCGCGGTCCGGTGCATAGATGCCGGGTATGCGCAGAATGCTGGCATGCAGGCCGCGGTGACCGGCGCTGCGAATGGCGCGCTCGGCATCGACGCGGCGCCGGGCCCTGGCCGTGGCCGGTGCCACGGGCCGGGTCTCGGCCACCCATTGCCCCTGGCAATCGCCATACACGCCGGAGGTGGAGGCATAGACCATGCTGCGCGGCAGGCTGCGGCGCAGCAGCGAACCCAGCAGCGCCGCGGTGCGGCCATCGCAGACATCGTCGGGCGACAGCGCGGGCGGCGGCGCCAGATGCAGCACGCGCGTGGCAATGCCCGCCAGCCGCCGCAGGCTGGCCGGCCGGTCGAGATCGCCGGCCAGCGGCGCTACACCCTGGGCGCGCAGCAGCTCCACGCGGTCGGCATTGCGGCTCAGCGCCAGTATCCGGACGGCGCGCCGGTCGCCGTGGGCTTTGGACAGCAGGCCGGCGACGCGCTGGCCGACATCGCCATAGCCGACGATCAGGAGACGTTCACGACGGAAGCGCGCCGGCAGCGCGCCCAGTGGGTTTTGGTTTGAAGGCAAAATCGAGACCTGCTGCGTAGGGGCCATCCACGCTGCTGCACCTGCAGCAGCGCCGGGCAATGGCCGCCAGTTACGCGTTCTAGGATACCCAAAACGTCATGACCGAGATTGCCAACGCTTCGTTTGAAATTACCGTCCAGCCCAGCGGCCGTGCTTTTGCCACTCAGGGCGCCGAAACCATTCTGGCTGCAGCCATACGCACCGGCGTCGGCCTGCCTTACGGCTGCAAGGATGGAGCCTGCGGCTCCTGCAAGTGCAAAAAGCTCAGCGGCGACGTAAGCCATGGCACCCACTCGGACAAGGCGCTGACCGCGGAAGAGGAAGCCAGCGGCTATGTGCTGACCTGCTGCGCCACACCCCATAGCGATGTGGTGCTGGAATCGCGCCAGGTGACCGATGCCAGTTCCTTCCCGATCAAGAAAATGCCGGTGCGCGTGGCCGCGCTCGAGAAGAAGTCGCATGACGTGATGCAGGTGCGCCTGCAGTTGCCGGCCAGCGAAAAATTCCAGTACCACGCCGGCCAGTATGTGGAATTCATACTACGCGACGGCTCGCGCCGCGCCTATTCCATGGCCACGGCTCCCCATATGCAGGAAACCGCACCGGGCCTGGAGCTGCATATCCGCCATATGCCCGGCGGCAAGTTCACCGACCATGTGTTCGGCGCCATGAAGGAAAAGGAAATCCTGCGCATCGAAGGCCCGTTCGGCAGCTTCTTCCTGCGCGAGGACTCGGGCAAGCCCATGGTCATGCTGGCCTCCGGCACCGGTTTTGCGCCCATCAAGGCGCTGATCGAACATATGCGCCACAAGGGCATCAACCGTCCCGTCACCCTGTACTGGGGCGGCCGCCGTCCCGAGGATCTGTACTGTGCCGACTGGATTGCCGAGCACACCGCCGACATGGCCGGCTTCAAATATGTGCCCGTGGTCTCGGATGCCCTGCCCGAGGACGGCTGGACGGGCCGCACGGGCTTTGTGCATCAGGCCGTACTCGAAGACTTCGCCGATCTTTCCGGCCACCAGGTCTATGCCTGTGGCGCCCCCATCGTGGTGGACTCGGCCCACGCCGCCTATACCAGCCAGCGCGGCCTGCCCGACGAAGAGTTCTACGCCGACGCTTTCACCTCCGAAGCAGACAAGTAGCCAGCCCTCCCCATGCGCAGCCCGGCGAAATTCATTGCAACCTAGGGTTTACGCGCAATATTCCTGCTTCTATAACTGATGAACCAGGAAGGCTTGCATTTTTTTGCACAATAGCCAGCCATGAACCGTAGAAACAGCCTTCTCTCGGTCATGGCGGCCGTCGCTGCCTTGGCCTCCCCCCTCTCGCAGGCCCAAGAACCCATCCGTCTGATCGTGCCCTATGCGCCCGGTGGTCCGCTGGACATCACCTCGCGCGCCCTGGCCGAGCGAGTGCGCGACTCCCTGGGCGTAGTCATCATCGACAACAAGGCTGGCGCCGGCGGCAATATCGGCGCCGACGCCATCGCCAAGGCCCAGCCCGACGGCATGACCATAGGCCTGGCGGCCACTGCCACCCACGCCGTCAACCCCTGGCTCTACGCCAAGATGCCCTATGACGCAGGCAAGGACTTTGCCGGCATCACCCAGATGGTCCGCGTGCCCAATGTACTGGTGATGAATGCCGCCAAGGCCGAGCAGCTCAAGATCCACAGCGTTGGCGATCTGGTTGCCTATGCCAAGAGCCATCCCGGCAAGCTCAACTACGGCAGTGGTGGCAATGGCTCGGCCGGCCATCTGGCCGGTGAGATGCTCAAGCAGCGAGCCGGCATCTACGCTCTGCATGTCCCCTACCGCGGTGCCAACCCGGCCCAGCTGGCCCTGCTGTCCGGCGAAGTGGATTTCAATATCGACAATCTGGCCGCGGCCGCTCCCAACATCAAGAGCGGCAAGCTGGTGGCCCTGGCCGTGACCTCGCTCAACGCCACGCCGCTGCTGCCCGGCGTGCAGCCGCTGTCCAAGACCTACCCCGGTTTCTCCATCGACACCTGGTGGGGCCTGGTGGCCCCCGCAGGCACACCCAAGCCCGTGCTGGACAAGCTGAGCAAGGCTTTTAACGACGCCCTGCAGACCCCCGAGACCAAGACCCGCTTTGCCGCCTTGATGGCCGAGCCCGTGGGCTCCACGCCCGCCGAGTTCGACAAGTTCATGGCCACGGAACGCAGCAAGTACCAGCCCATAGTCAAGGCCTCCGGCGCCAAGGTGGACTGAGCGTCCGAGCCTTGGGCGCTAGGGCGCCTCGCCCTATCGCGGCTCACGCAACCCATGGCCTGGAGGCCGGCCATGGGCTTGGGCCTCAGGAGCCGCTGCCGGGCAGACCCTCACAATGAAGCGCAGCACGCTGGCCTGCGTCGATGCGCCACAGCACCTTGCCATGCTCGCTGAAGACGGTCTCGGCCCCGGCCAGGAAAGGCAGATCCTTCTGCACCCCGGCCCGTCCCACCAGCCATGCCACGCCACCACGGCACAGAGCGGCAGGCAGCGATGACTGAGGCATCAGCACTTCCTTGGACAGCTCGGGTCTGAAGACTCCGGCATCCAGCAGCTCGCGGCGCCAGTTGTCTCCGCGCAGCAGCTCGGGGTTGTCCCACTCCTCCACCACGACCACCGGCCGCTTGAGCTCGGCATAGAACGGCAGGTCATACACATAGCCCTTGAGCATGTACACGGGCTCGTCGGCCTTGACATGCTGCTTCAGCGCCAGCCCCATCTGGCGTGCCGAATAGTTCTGGTTCACGGTCAGCGCGATCACAATGCCCAGGCCGATCAGCGCGCTGATCGCCAGCGAGACCCGCCACCAGAAGCTGCGCCTGGGAGTGGATTCCAGCAGGCGGCTCGCATCCGCCATCAGCCAGGCCAGGCCGGGCACGGCAGGCATGATGTAGCCGATCAGCTTGGACTGCGGCAGCGAGAAGAACAAGGTGATGCAGACCACGCTGAAAGCCATCAGCAGACGCACATCGAACAGCGTCCGCTCCGACGTTCCCCAGTAGCTGCGGGCCACGGCCAGGCGCGACCAGAGGATGCAGGGCAGGCTGCAGGCGGCCAGCGCCGCAGGGTAGAACCAGAACGGCGCCACATTGTTGAAACCGCCGGCCGCAAAGCGCTGGAAATGCTGCACCACAAAAAAGTAGTGGAGAAAGCCCTCGAACTTCTGCTGCATCAGCACAAACCAGGGGGCAGCAACCAGCAGGAACAGAAGCAGGCCCGGCAGAGACAGCAGGGCCAGCAGGCTGCGCCAGCGCCGGCGCGCTATCAGCCACAGGCCTATGACCATGGCGGGCAGCACAAAGCCTATGAGTCCCTTGGCCAGCACGCCCAGGGCCGCAAGCACATAGGCCAGCATGAGGGCGGCGCGATAGCGCTGTCCCGACTCGAAGCTCAAGGCCACATGGGCCAGGCAGAGCACCGTCGCCGTGATGCAGCCCGCCACCAGCATGTCGAGGTTGGCAAACTGGGCCCCCAGAAAGAACAGGGGCTGGACCAGCAGCACCACGGTCACGCGGCGCGCCAGCTGGGCACCGCACCAGCGCAGCGTGAAGAGATAGAGCGAGAACGCACCCAGGGTCGCGCCGACCAGGGAGCCGGCCCGCCCCGCGATCTCGGTATGCCCCGTCAATGCCAGCGCCGCGCCGGAGATCCAGTAGAACAACGGCGGCTTATGGAAAAAAGGCAGGCCGTTCAAGGTCGGCGTCAGCCAGTCGCCGGAACGCAGCATCTCCCAGGCCACCGAGGCGTAACGCCCCTCGTCGGGCAGCATGAGCGGCCTCAGCCATGCCGCGCAACTCAGCCACAACACGATCAGCAGCAGGACCTTGGCGCTGCTGGGGCGCATCTTGGACATGACGGCGTTCATGCGCTCCCCCCTGCTTCAGGGTCAAACCCAAGCTGGGATGCCGGCAGCGGCAGACGCCCCGCCATGGGTTTCGCCCGGCCTGTGGCCGGCGACGGCCCACCGCAAACTCCCTGGCCGGCCCCAAGCCGCGCCCTGGCCCATGATCGGGCCGGTTTTAAAGTCCATGCTTGATTCACAAGTTCCCTCGACAGTACACCCTTATGGGCGCGAGTATTGATCCGCCTTCTGAAGACAAGCTGAAGACCGAAGGCGCGAACACGAAACATTCGCGCCGGCTCCGCCGGCCCGCCCGGCCCATGCAAAAAGCCCAGAGCCATGGGCTCTGGGCTTTCCGGAACAGATATGGACCAAGGCCCGATCCGCAGGTCCAGCTGAAGATGCTTCAACATCGATCGCAATCGGTCACTGCCACCAGCCCGAGCCCTGGCTCAGCTCGATCCCCTGCTCTCGCACCGCCTGCAACTGGTCCGCGCCCACGCATTGCGGAGCGATCTCGGCCAGGGGCAGCAGCACAAAGGCCCGCTCCAGCATGCGCGGATGGGGAAGCGTGAGTTCGGTAGCATCGGACTGCAGCTCGCCCCAAAGCTCGATATCCAGATCCAGCGTGCGCGGCGCATTGCGATAGGGACGTTCGCGGCCCGCGGCCAACTCGATCGCCTGCAGTGCATGAAGCAGGTCCAGTGGCGCCAGCTGTGTGGTCACCAGGGCCACGGCATTCAGATAGTCCGGGCCCGAGGAATCAATGGGCTTGCTGCCGTAGAGCGAAGACACGGCCTGCAACTGGGTCTGCGGCAGCTGGGCGATGGCCTTGACGGCCCAGCTCAGCGTCTGCCGCGCATCGCCCAGATTGGCCCCCAGGCCTATGGCCACCGTGTCGGCAGCCAGTACGGGCTTATTCATCGCCGCCGGCGGGAGATCCACTTGCAGGCTTGCGGCGACGGCGGCGGCGCTTCTTGGGCGCAGCGCCCTCGCTCTCGCCAGCCACCTGATCCAGCGGGCTGGCATCCGCCTCGCCCTCGGCCTTCTTCTTGGCCACACGATGCACCTTGGGTGCTGTCTGCTGCTGGGCGCGCTGGCGCGCGCGCTGCTCGTCGCGGGCCTGGGCAACCAGGTCGTCACGGCGCGTGTCGTCGGCCTGCTGGAATTCCTGCCACCAGCTACCCAGGCTTTCTTCCACCTCGCCGATATCGGCACGCAGGCGCATGAAGTCAAAACCGGCGCGGAAACGCGGCTGAGCCACCATGGAGTACGGCGTGGAGCCGGTGCGCTTGTCGAAGCGCGGCTGCATGACCCAGATTTCACGCATATCGGCAGCCAGCTTGCCGCGGCCCGAGACATCGCCTATGCGCTGGTCGAACACCTCGTCGATAGACTCCTGCAGCGCGGGAAAGGGGTGGAAGCCCTTGGCCTGGCGCTTTTCCCAGCCGGCCTTGACGTCCTGCCACAGCACGCAGGCCAGCAAAAAGCTGGGGGCCACAGGCTTGCCTTCGCTCACGCGGCGGTCGGTGTCGACCAGAGCCGCCTGCACGAAAGGATGGTCGGCACGCTCCATCACCACGTCGAGCAGCGGATAGATGCCGCGCGACAGGCCCAGCTCCTTGAGCTGGGCCACCGAGGCCAGCGCATGGCCGGTCTGCAGCAGCTTGAGCATTTCGTCGAACAGACGGCTTTGCGGCACCTCCTGCAGCAGGGGCTCGCACTCCACCAGGGGCTTTGCCGTCTTGGCCTCGAGCTTGAAGCCCTTGCTGTTGAGCTTGGCCGCAAAGCGCACGGCGCGGATGATGCGCACCGGGTCCTCGCGGTAGCGCGTGGCCGGATCGCCGATCATGCGCAGCACCTTCTTCTTGGCATCGGCAATGCCGCCGTGATAGTCGACCACGATCTGTGTCTCGGGGTCGTAATACATGGCGTTGATGGTGAAGTCGCGGCGCGTGGCGTCCTGGTCCTGCGGACCCCAGACGTTGTCGCGCAGCACGCGACCGCTCGCATCCACCGCATGCTTCAGCCCTGCCAGCTGCGCCTTGCTGGTGCGCTCGTTGCCATCCACATGCTCGGCCTGGCTGTTGTCCAGAAAGGCGCGGAAGGTCGAGACCTCAATCACCTCGTTCTCGCGGCCGCGGCCATAGACCACGTGCACGATGCGAAAGCGCTTGCCGATGATGAAGGCCCGCCGGAACAGGCTTTTGACCTGCTCGGGCGTGGCATTCGTCGCCACGTCGAAATCCTTGGGCCGCAGGCCCAGCAGCAGGTCGCGCACGGCGCCGCCCACGATATAGGCCTCGTAGCCCGAGCGCTTCAGAGTCTGGACCACGTCGATCGCGCGGTGGTCCACCAGATTGGGGTCTATGCCATGCACTTGCACCGGCACTTCCTCACGCTTGCCGAACTTGGGCTTGCGCGAGCGTGGGGCTGCGGGCGCTTTGCCCAGCAGCTTGTCGATAATGGTCTTGATCATGGTGCTTCGCTAAATAGGTCCACGATGCGCCAGCCGCGTTCCTCGGCCAGGGCGCGCAGGTGCGCATCGGGGTTGGTGGCCACCGGGTGATCCACTTTTTCAAGCAGGGGCACATCGTTCATGGAATCGCTGTAGAAGGTGGATTCCACATCCTCCCAGGCCAGGTCGCGCGCGGCCAGCCAGTCGGTCATGCGCACCACCTTGCCTTCACGCATATTCGGAGTGCCGGCGATCTCACCGGTAAACCAGCCGCTGGCATCGCGTGCGAGCTCGGTGGCCAGCAGATGCTGCACACCAAACGCTTCGGCGATGGGACGGGTCACGAATTCGTTGGTCGCCGAGGTGATGACCACGATGTCGCCCGCCTGCAGATGCTCTTGCACCAGCGCCAGGGCCGCAGGCTTCATTGCCGGACGGATCACCTCGTCCATGAAGCGCTGATGCGCGGCGTTCGCTTCGGCCTCGCCGCGCTGGACCACGGCCGCCGTGGCAAAGCGCACATAGTCGGGCACATTGAGCCGGCCCGCCTGGTAGTCGGCAAAGAAGGCATCGTTCCGACGGCCGAACGCCTCGCGGTCGCACCAGCCTATGGCGATGGAGAACTCGCCCCAGCCATGATCGGAGTCCAGCGGCAGCAGCGTGTGGTCCAGGTCGAACAGCGCCAGCTTCGGCTTGTTCGGCGATTCAGAAGAAGTCGACATGCAAATCCAACAAAAAGTGCTGTGGCAGGGCCAGAGCAGAGAGCAAGGCACGCGGCTTCACTCGGTTTCCAGCATGGTCTTGAGCAGCGGGATCGTGATGGCGCGCTTGTTGCGCAATGCAAAGCCGTCCAGCATGTCCAGCAATTGCATCAGAGAGCCCAGATCGCGCGAAAAGCGCCTGAGCATGTAATCCATCACTTCGTCGCTCAAGAACACGCCACGGGCATCGGCTTCCTGACGCAGCACGGCGCGGCGCGCGGACTCATCGAGCAGATGCAGCTGGTAGACATGGCCCCAGCCCAGGCGCGTGCGCAAATCCTCGCGCAGCTTGAGGTCCGCCACCGGCAGCTGGCCGGCGGCCAGCACCCAGCGCGGCAGGCCGGTCGCGGGGCTGGTGGCATTCACAAACCAGTTGAAGGCCCGGGCCTGCTGCAGCGGCGTGTAGATGTCCACATCGTCCATGAGCACGGCGGCCCAGCGTTCATCGAACTCCGGCGGGAAGGGAGTGGATGCATCCATCCAGCCCACCAGGGCTCCCTGCTCGCGCAGCGCCTCGCGCACGGCCTTGAGCAAATGGGTCTTGCCGGAGCCCGACTCGCCCCACAGGTAGGTGGGCACCGGAGTCCGGGTCTGCCGCAGCTGGCCGTCGCCCACCCAATGACGCAGATGATCGATCAGCGCCGCATTGGGTCCCACAAAAAAGCGCGACAAGGTCGGGCTGGACGCCATGCTGATATCCAGAGCCAGCTGCTTCATCTGCGACATATGCGCAGCGCCCCCTTTCCTGGGCATGCAAAAGCCCATGTGGCGAAGTCTGGCAGTAGATTCATCAACATCGATGTGGAAGAAGCAAAGGCCCGGAATGCATTCCGATCAGGCCAGGCCCCAGGCCCCAGCATGATCTCACGGTAACAAAAACACCAATTTTAGTCTGCGTCTGCAGCTCCCGCCCGGCTTGCGGCCGTTTTTGCCTACCGGCTTTGTTGTGCCCAGGCCATGAATGCTGCAGCAAAACCCTTTGGTGCGAGTCCCGGCCGCCCGCATACGGGGCGGGGAGCCGTAGAATCCCGGGGTTCCCGCCCACCCAGGGCGCACCCGCACCGGATCCATCGATGAGCTCTTCCGCATCCTCCTCTACCCCCATTTCCTACAAAGACGCTGGTGTTGACATCGACGCTGGCGATGCACTGGTCGAACGCATCAAGCCCCTGGCCAAGAAAACCCTGCGCGAAGGCGTGATGGCAGGTATCGGCGGCTTCGGTGCGCTGTTCGAAGTGCCCAAGCGCTACAAGGAGCCCGTGCTGGTTTCCGGCACCGACGGCGTGGGCACCAAGCTCAAGCTGGCGTTCGAATGGAATATGCATGACACCGTGGGCATCGACCTAGTGGCCATGAGCGTGAACGATGTGCTGGTGCAAGGCGCCGAGCCCCTGTTCTTCCTCGACTACTTCGCTTGCGGCAAGCTGCATGTGGACACCGCCGCTGCCGTGGTCGGCGGCATCGCCAAGGGCTGCGAGCTGTCCGGCTGCGCGCTGATCGGCGGCGAAACCGCCGAGATGCCCGGCATGTACCCCGATGGCGAATACGACCTCGCGGGCTTTGCCGTGGGCGCCGTCGAAAAGTCCAAGATCCTCACGGGTCAGGACGTCAAGCCCGGCGACGTGGTGCTGGGCCTGGCCTCGCACGGCGTGCACTCCAACGGCTTCTCTCTGGTGCGCAAGTGCATAGAGCGTGCCGAAGCCCAGGGCAGCCTGCCCGAGTCCCTGGACGGCAAGCCCTTCAAGGCCGCCATCATGGAACCCACGCGCCTGTACGTGAAGAACGTGCTGGCCGCGCTGGCCAAGCACCCCATCAAGGCCCTGGCCCACATCACCGGCGGCGGCCTGCTGGAGAACATTCCCCGCGTGCTGCCCGAAGGCACGGCGGCCCACCTGAAGGCCGGCAGCTGGCCCCAGACCGAGCTGTTCGCCTGGCTGCAGAAGACCGCCGGCATCGACGATATCGAGATGAACCGCACGTTCAACAACGGCATCGGCATGGTGGTGGTGGTGGCGGCCGAAGAGGCTGCGGCCACGGCAGCGACCCTGGCCGAGCTGGGCGAGAAGGTCTACACCATTGGCGCCATTGCCGAACTCGGCGCCGGCAAGCCGGTTGAAGTGCGCTAATCTCGTTACCTATCGCATCAGCCCTGTTCAGCTTGCATGACGCAGCACCTGCCCGCTCCCATCGTCCTCGAGCAGCCAGCACCTTTGAGCAAGGTCGTGCTGGCCAGCTATCTGTTGATGGCAGCGGCGCTGCTGCTGGTCATGCACCAGGGGCTGCTGCCCGGCCTGCTCTGCGTTTGCGTGGGCTTTCTGATCACGCGGGCGCTGACCCGGCTGCTGGCCCGGGCCGACCGGCGCCCGCGTGCGCCGGACGTGCTGCCGCGCTGGGCCCAGGTCGTGGCCACGACCATCGTCATCCTGGCACCGCTGCTGCTGCTTAGCGGCGCGCTGTCCCAGACGCGCAGCTATATCACCGGGGCACCGGCGCAGTACAAGGAACTGCTGGACTATCTGTCCAGCACGGTGCTGGAGCTGCGCGACAAGCTGCCCGCCGACATCGCAGCCCAGCTGCCCGAAGGCGCGCAGGAAATCCAGCGCCTTCTGTCCCACTACCTGACAACCAAGGCCGGCATGCTGGCCTATGCGGGCCGCGCCTGGCTGACCGGCCTGCTCTACGCCTATGTAGGCCTCATCATCGGCGCCCTGGCCGCCGTGCGCCCCATCGCTCTGCACCGCCCGCGGCTGATCGCGGCCCTGCACCAGCGGATTCTGTTTTTTGGCGATGCCTTCCGCCAGATCGTGGCCGCCCAGTTCTGGATCGCGGCTTTCAACACCTTTCTGACCGCCTGCTTTCTGCTCTTCGTGCTGCCGATCTGGAAGCTGGAGCTGCCCTATACCCCGGCGCTGATCACGCTCACGTTTTTTGCGGGCCTGATCCCCATCGTCGGCAATCTGCTGTGCAACACGGTGATGACGGTGGTAGGCCTGTCGGTCTCGCCCGTGGCCGCCGCGGCCTGCCTGGCGTTTCTGATCCTGATTCACAAGGCCGAATATGTGATCAACGCCAAGGTGGTTGGCACCCGCACCCATATGGGCGTGTGGGAGCTGCTGGCCGTGATGTTTGTGGCCGAATCCGTTTTCGGCCCCGCGGGCCTGGTGGCCGCACCGCTGTTCTACGCCTATCTCAAGAAAGAGCTTGAGAACCTGAAGCTGGCCTGAGAGCGCTCACAGCTCGCTGCGCAGCCTGCGTAGCACTTCCTCGATCAGAATCGCGTCTTGCGCCGGCGCGAACTGCACATAGCGCTCCAGATCCGCGAGGGCGCGCTCGCCCACACCCCATTCGGCATAGGCCAGGCCGCGGTCGCGCAGCAGCTCCACATGGCCGGGCAGCAGGAGCATCAGCCTGTTGATGACGGCCACCAGCATCGGCCAGTCGCGCTGGGACAGATAGATTTCCTGCAGATTGCGCAGCATGCGCTCCACGATGTCGCGCGGACGCGCGGCCTGCAGATACAGCCCCAGGGGCGCGGCCTCGCTGGACTCTATGCCTGCCCTGTCGAGAAACGGCTGCAGGCGCTCGGCCAGGCCCGCGGCCGAGAAGGACTCGCCGCTCAGCGGGTCCAGCACCACCTGCCCCTGCGGCAGCAGCACCTTGACCAGGAAATGCCCGGGAAAGCCTATGCCCTCCACCGGCAGGCCTATGCCCGCGGCCAGCTCCAGCCAGATCAGCGCCACGCTGATGGGAATGCCGCGCCGCGTCTGCAGCACATGGTGGATATGGCTGTTGGCGGGGTCGTAGTAATCGTTGAGATTGCCCGCGAAGCCCAGCTCGCCGTAGAAGAACTTGTTGAGCGTGCTGAGCTTGCGCAGCCCGTCGCTTTCGCCGGCCAGGCGCCGGGCCAGCCGCACCTGCAGGCGGTCCAGATCGGCCAGCACGCCTTGCAGGTCCAGATCGGGCTCGGCATCCTGAGCGATGCTGATCGCGGCCTCCATCAGCGCAAAGTTCTCGTCGCTTTGCACCAGAGAGGCAAAGTACTTCAGGGCCGTAGGGTGCTCGTCAATCGTCCAGCTCATAGCCGCTTTGTAAGCCGGTCGCGCACGACTTGCAAGCGAAATCCCTCTGATGCGCAGGCACTACCTGCGCTGACAGCTCACTTTTCATGAGCACAAGAGACTCAGCGGCGCAGCAGCTGGCGCAGATTCAGCCCCGCCAGCCTGAGCACGCCGAAGTACAGCACGGCCGCTGCCGCCATCAAGGCCGCCAGCAGGCCGGCGCGCAGCAGGCTGTGGGCGCGCAGGCCCACCCAGTCGAAATGCTGGCTGCCCCAGAGCAGCAGCACGGCCAGCAGCGCGCTGGCCGCCACCACCTGCAGGCAGAACTTGAGCCAGCCCGGCTTGGGCTGGTAGACGCCGCGGCGCAGCAACCCGGTCAGCAGCCATGTGGCATTGACCAGGGCCGCCAGACCTATGGACAGCGCCAGACCCGTGTGCGCCAGCCATGGCACCAGCACCAGGTTCAGCAGCTGAGTGATGATGAGCACCACGATCGCGATCTTCACGGGCGTGCGTATGTCCTGGCTCGCGTAATAGCCGGGCGCCAGCACCTTGATCGCCACCAGGCCCAGCAGGCCCGCCCCATAGCCCATCAGGGCCAGCGCGATCTTGCCCACATCGCTGTCGTGCAGGGCGCCGCGATGGAACAGCGTGGCCACCAGCGGCGTCGCAAAGGTCAGCAGGCCCACGGCGCAGGGCACGGCCAGCAGCACCACCAGGCGCAGCCCCCAGTCCAGCATGTTCGAATAGCGCTCGGCATCGCCGGCCGCCCTGGCGGATGCCAGCTGCGGCGTCAGCACCACGCCCAGCGCCACGCCCAGCAGCGAGGTGGGGAACTCCATCAGGCGGTCGGCATAGAACAGCCAGGTCACGCTGCCCGGCGCCATATAGGAGGCGATCTGGGTGTTGATCATCAGCGAGATCTGGGCCACGCCCACACCCAGCAGCGCCGGCCCCATCAGCGCCAGGATGCGGCGCACGCCGGCCTCGCCCCAGGCCTCGCGGATCGCGGCGGCCGAAAAGCCGATGCGGGGCATCAGGTCCATGGAGATCAGCGCCGGCAGCTGCACGGCCAGCTGCAGCACGCCGCCCAGCATCACGCCGCCGGCCATCGCATAGATGGGCTCTATGCCATGTTTTTCCAGCCAGGGCGCGCCCAGCAGCGCCGCCACGATCATGCTGAGATTGAGCAGCACGGGCGTGGCCGCGGGCACCGCAAACTTCTTCCAGGTATTGAGAATGCCCGCCGACAGCGCCACCAGCGACATGAAGCCTATATAGGGGAACATCCAGCGCGTCATGACCACGGCCGCGTGATAGCCGTCGGGCGACTGGCGCAGGCCGCTGGCCAGCAGCCAGACCAGCAGCGGAGCCCCGAGCACGCCCAGTGCGCAGACCGCCATCAGCGTCCAGAGCAGCATGGTGGCCACATGGCTGATCAGCCGGTGGGTGGCCTCGTCCCCGTTCTGGGTCTTGCTGGCCGCCAGCACGGGCACGAAAGCCTGGCTGAAAGCCCCTTCGGCAAACAGGCGCCGGAACAGATTGGGAATCCTGAAGGCGACATTGAACGCATCGGTGAGCGCGTTGGCGCCGAACATGGAGGCCATGAGCAGATCGCGTACCAGCCCCGAAATGCGGGAGGCCAGCGTCAGCAGGGATACGGTGGAGGCGGCTTTGAACAGTGACACGCAGCGAAGTGTATGCGTTCGCGGCAGGCGCCGCTGGCCGATCTGCAAGCTTTGCACTCTGTAGCAACCAGGGCCCGCACGCGGCCGGTTCGGCCCACGGCCTGAAGACCAGATGCAGCCCCCCCGGCCGGCCACGGCAAGCCGCCTCCCAAGCGGGGGCCACGCGAGCGCCAAGAGGCTGCTATAATCCGCGGTTTGCTGACATCATCCTCAGACACAAGGAATACATACCATGGCAACTAAGGCCAAGAAGAACCCCCGCCTGGCATCCGGCCGCAAGCGCGCCCGCCAGAACGTCAAGCTGAACGCAGCCAACACCTCGCTGCGTTCCAAGTACCGCACCGCTGTCAAGAATGTCGAGAAGGCTGTTGTGGCCGGCGACAAGACCAAGGCAGCTGAACTGTTTGCCAAGGCTCAGTCCGTGATCGACGCGATCGCCGACAAGGGCATTTTCCACAAGAACAAGGCTGCTCGCGATAAGAGCCGCCTGTCCGCCAAGGTCAAGACCCTGGCTCTGGCTGCTTAATCACAGCCTCACTCAAGCACGGATGACTTCGGTCATCTGCCGTTTGTAACGGGTGCGCTGTCAGCAAAACATCAAAACCGCCTCAGGGCGGTTTTTTTGTTGCCCGAAATTTCCTGCGCCATCCGCCGCGCATGCCGCCAAGTACACCTCGCCGGCAGCTAGCACGCTACGCACTAGTACGAATTGATTAGCATCAAACTCCGACTTACCTAGGACAATCCCTAGGTCGGCGAGTCTTGTGTCTTCTAAAGGACTGGCTCTCCACGCCACCGCAAAAAGCCTGCTGCCTGCCTGCAGGCTTTTTTTGTCGTCAAGTCTAGAAAAAGTCATGAAAAAGTCGATCAAAGCAGGACTCGGAGCCGTCGCGGCCCTGGTCCTGGGCGCGCTATTGTTTTTATTTTGGCCGCTGTTCCCCCGCTCCGTCCCCAAGGCCGAGAACGAACAGCCCGTCGATGTGGTGATGGTCGGTGCCGGCGTGATGAGCACCACGCTGGCCACCTATCTGCAGGAGCTGCAGCCCGACTGGAAGATCGAGGTCTTCGAGCGCCTGGACGGCGTGGCCCTGGAGAGCTCCAACGGCTGGAACAACGCCGGCACGGGCCACTCGGGCTTTGCCGAACTCAACTACACGCCCCAGCTGCCCGACGGCAGCGTGGAGACCAAGCGTGCCGTGGGCATTGCCGAGCAGTTCGAAGTCACACGCCAGTTCTGGGCTCACCAGGTGGGCCGTGGCTATCTGCAGTCGCCCGAGACCTTTGTGAACCCCACGCCCCATATGAGCTTCGTCTGGGGTGACGACAACATCGCCTTCCTGAAGAAGCGCCAGCAGGCCCTGATCCAGAACCCCCTGTTCTACGGCATGGAATATTCCGAAGACCAGGCACAGATCAAGAAGTGGGCTCCGCTGATGATCGAAGGCCGCGACCCGAGCCAGAAGATCGCTGCCACCTACATGCCCCTGGGCACCGACGTGAACCACGGCGCCTGGACCGAGCAGCTGATGGCCTCGCTCAAGAAGAGCCCCAACTTCCAGCTGCACCTGCAAAGCGAAGTCACGGCCCTGCGCCAGAACGCCGACAAGACCTGGAACGTGACCGTGGCCGATCTGGCCCACGGCCGCCAGGAGAAGACGATCAAGACCAAGTTCGTGTTCGTGGGTGCCGGCGGTGCTGCACTCAGCCTGCTGCAGGCCTCGGGCATCCCTGAAGCCAAGAACTACGCGGGCTTCCCCGTGGGCGGCCAGTTCCTGGCCATCGAGAGCCCCGAGCTGACGGCCCGCCATAACGTCAAGGCCTATGGCATCGCCTCCACCGGTTCGCCCCCCATGTCCGTGCCCCATCTGGACGCGCGCAACATCGACGGCAAGCCCGTGCTGCTGTTTGGCCCGTTCGCCCTGGCCACGACCAAGTTCCTCAAGCATGGCTCCTGGTGGGATCTGTTCTCCTCGGTCAACCACGACAACCTGATGGCCATGCTGCGCGTCGGCATCCACAACCTGGACCTGGTCCAGTACCTGCTGCAGCAGGCCGAGCTGACCGACGAAGACCGCCAGGCCGTGCTGGCCCAGTACTTTCCCGAAGCCAAGCGCGAGGACTGGAAGCTGATTACCGCCGGCCAGCGTGTGCAGGTCATCAAGCGCGACCCTGAAAAAGGCGCGGTGCTGCAGTTCGGCACCGAGATCGTGGGCTCCGAGGACGGCAGCATCGCTGCGCTGCTGGGCGCTTCGCCCGGTGCCTCGACCGCTCCCCACATCATGCTGAACCTGCTCAAGAAGTCCTTCCCCGAGCAGATGGCCAGCGCCGAGTGGAAGGCCCATATCCAGCAGATCGTGCCCTCGTACGGCCGCAAGATCAATGAAGATGCTGCCTATACCAACGAGATCCGCCGCATGACCAGCTCCGCCCTGAAGCTGCCCTATGTGGATGTGCCGGCTGACCTGGGCAAAAAGCCCGAAGCCGCACCCGCCGCTGCCGCTGCACCGCAGAACACCAAGCAGCTGAACAAGGAAATGCAGGCGCTCTAAGCCCTGCTCCTCCAGCCAAGCCCCCGCCGGCCCGCGCCGCGCGGGGCTTTTTCTTGGTGCCTCTTGCCGCCATCTTTCATGCCACGCCCCCTGACCCATGGGCCCATAGGCCGAGCCCTGCTGCATTTTTCCCTGCCCCTGTGGGGCGGCTATGCGCTGCAGTCGCTCAACACCTCGGTCAACGCCTTCTGGATCGGGCGCCACCTGGGCGAGGCCGCGCTGTCCGCGGCCGTGCATGCCAACAATCTGCTGTTCGTGCTGATCGCCCTGGTCTTCGGCATCAGCCAGGCCACCAATCTGCTCGTGGCCCAGGCCGTGGGGGCGGGCCGCCGGGCTTTGGCGCGCCGCATCACGGGCACCAGCGCCAGCCTGTTTCTGGGCGCCGCGCTGCTGATGGCGGCTCTGGGCTGGCCGCTGGCCGCCCCCCTGCTGCGCGCCATGGGCGCCGCACCCGAGACCGCGGCCCTGGCCGTGGACTATCTGCGCGTGCTGTTTCTGGCGCTGCCGCCCATGCTGCTGCTGATCTTTGTGGCCGCCGTGCTGCGCGGCACGGGCGACAGCCGCACGCCTTTCCTGGCCCTGCTGGCCGTGGCCCTGGGCGATGCGGCACTCAACCCCCTGTTCATCTTCGGCGCCGGACCCCTGCCCGGCTGGGGCATGGCGGGCTCGGCCCTGGCGACCCTGGTGGCCAACGGCCTGGGCCTGCTCGGCCTGCTGGCCTGGCTGCGCCGGCGGCGCATGCCGCTGTGGCCGGGCTGGCGCCAGCGCCGCCATCTGTGGCCCGCGCCCTGGCTGCTGCGCTGCCTGCTCACCAAGGGCCTGCCCATGGGCTTGCAGATGCTGGTGGTCTCGCTCGCCCTGGTGCTGATGCTGACCCTGGTCAACGCCCATGGCACCCAGGCTGCGGCCGCCTATAGCGCGGCCCTGCAGCTGTGGACCTATGTGCAGATGCCGGCGATTGCCGTGGCCTCGGCCTGCTCCACCATCGCCGCCCAGAACGTGGGCGCCGGCCACTGGCCCCGCGTGGCCCGCACGGCCCGCGCCGGAGTGCTCTGCCACCTGCTGCTGACCGGCTGCTGCGTGGTCCTGGTGCTGGTTTTCGAGCGCCCGGTGCTGGCCCTGTTCCTACCCGAAGCCAGTGCGGCCCTGGAGCCCGCGCTCCACCTCAACCGCATCGTGCTGGGCTCGTTCCTGCTGTTGGGTGTCAGCGGCGTGCTCGCGGGCGTGGTGCGCTCCACGGGCGCCGTGCTGGTGCCGCTGGCCATCCTGGCCCTGGCCCTGTGGGGCGTGCGCCTGCCCCTGGCCTGGGGACTGCAGCCGCTATGGGGGCTGGACGCGCTGTGGTGGAGCTTTCCGCTCAGCGCCCTGGTGTCCATGCTGCTGTCCCTGGCCTATTACCGCTGGGGCTCCTGGCGCCAGGCCAGACTGCTGGACGTGACCCCGCCCAGGCGGGACGACGGCGCCCATCAGCCATCGGCAACAGGCTCGCCATGAGCAAAAAACCGCCTCCGGGGCGGTTTTTTCATGCGCAATGCAGCGGGCCGCTCACCGCAGCACATCCCCCAGGCACAGATACTTGATTTCCAGATATTCATCGAGGCCGTGGCGCGAGCCTTCGCGCCCCAGACCCGACTGCTTGACACCGCCGAAAGGCACATGCTCGGTGGCGATGACGCCGGCGTTGACGCCTACCATGCCGTATTCCAGCGCCTCGCCGACACGGAAGATGCGCCCCATGTCGCGACTGTAGAAGTAGCTGGCCAGGCCAAATTCGGTGGCATTGGCCGCGGCTATGGCCTCCTGCTCGGTGGCGAAGCGGAAGATGGGCGCCAGCGGGCCGAAGGTCTCCTCGCGCGCCACCAGCATGTCGGCACTGGCATCGGCAATCACCGTGGGCGCGAAGAACTGCCCGTGCAGCCGCTGGCCGCCGACCACGATGCGGCCGCCCCTGGCCACGGCGTCGTCGATATGGCGCTGCACCTTGTCCAGCGCCGCAGGCTCTATCAGCGGCCCCTGGGTCACGTCCGCCTCGAAGCCGTTGCCCACCTTCAGCGCCTGGACGCGGGCCGCGAACAGCGCCACGAAGCGCTCGTAGACAGCGTCCTGAACATAGATGCGGTTGGAACAGACGCAGGTCTGGCCCGCATTGCGGTACTTGCTGGCGATCGCCCCCTCGACGGCCGAATCGAGATCGGCATCGTCAAACACGATGAAGGGTGCGTTGCCGCCCAGCTCCAGCGCCAGCTTCTTGACCGTGGGTGCGCACCGGGCCATGAGCAGACGCCCGACCTCGGTGCTGCCCGTGAAGCTCAGATGGCGCACCACCTCGCTTTCACACAGCTGCCGGCCCACGGCGATGCTGCCGGCCGCATCGCTGGTGAGCACATTGAGCACGCCCGGCGGAAAGCCCGCGCGTGCCGCAAGCTCGGTGACGGCCAGCGCGGTCAGCGGTGTCAGCTCGGCGGGCTTGATGACCACGGTGCAGCCGGCTGCCAGGGCCGGCGCCACCTTGCGGGTGATCATGGCCAGCGGAAAGTTCCAGGGCGTGATGGCCGCGCAGACGCCTATGGGCTGGCGGATCACCAGCAGACGCCGGTTGTTGTCGAACTGCGGCAGGGTCTCGCCGTTGCCGCGCTTGGCCTCCTCGGCAAACCATTCGACGAAGCTGGCGCCATAGGCCACCTCGCCTTTGGCTTCGACAAAAGGCTTGCCCTGCTCGGCGGTCATGATGCGCGCGATGTCGTCCTGATGCTGGAGCAGCAGCTGGAACCAGCGCATCAGCACGGCGTGGCGCTCCTTGCCGGTCAGGCTGCGCCAGGCCGGCCAGGCGGCGCCCGCCGCCGCTATGGCCCGGCGGGCCTCGGCCGCGCCCAGGCAGGCGACGTCGGCCAGATGCCCGCCCGTGGCGGGGTCGTGTACGGGAAAGCGGCTGTCGCCGCCGACCCAGGCGCCGTCGATGAAGGCTTCGGTACGCAGCAGGCCGGGGTCGCGAAGCGCGGCCAGCGGATTGGGATTCTGTGTCATGGGTGCGGGAATGAAGGCGAAACAGTGAGGCAGTCCGCGGCCATCAGGCCTGCGGCACGGGCAGGGGCATGAGGGCGGACTTCTCGCGGCGCATGGCGCGCAGATGCACGCAGATGCCCGCAAACACGATGACCAGCGCCGCCAGGCCCGTGGACAGCACCAGCGGTCGGTACTGGTCCACGAACAGCATCACCACCAGCGAGACGACGATGAACACGATCACCAGATAGGTAAGCCAGGGAAACAGCCACATCTTCAGCCGGATCTCGCGGCCCTCGCTTTCAAGCTTGCGGCGCATCCCGAGCTGCGAGCAGGCGATCACCAGATAGACCAGCATGGCGATCATGCCGGTGCTGTTCATCAGCAGATCCAGGATGTCTCTGGGGCGCAGCGACTCGAAAAAGTTCAGCGCGGCCACGCCGACGGCCATCACGCAGGACAGCAGCACCGCATAGACCGGCGTGCCGTTGGCGTTCGTGCGCTGCAGAACGGCCGGTGCATCGCCGCGGCGCGACAGCGAATACAGCATGCGCGAGCAGGTGTAGTGCGCCGAGATAAAGCAGCTGCTCACCGAGGTCAGCACCACAAAACTCATCAGCCACTTGGCGCCGGGCACACCCAGCAGCTCCAGCGTGCGGCGGTAGGAGCCGTAGCCGGACTGGCCCAGCTGCGGGTCGTTCCAGGGCACCAGGCAGACGATCAGAAAGATGGAGCCGATATAGAACAGGCAGATGCGCCAGACCACGGAGTTGGTGGCGCGCACGATCTGCTCGGCCGGATTCTGGGCCTCGGAGGCCGCGATGGTGACGATCTCCGCGCCCAGGAAAGCGAACATCACGCCCAGCAAAGCCACGGCCAGCGAGCCCACGCCGTTGGGCATGAAGCCGCCATGAGCCGTGAGCGCGGCCAGGCCCCGCGACTCGCCCAGCGGCCAGAGCCTGAGCACGGCCAGCGTGCCCAGCGCGATGAAGGCCGTGATGGCGATCACCTTGATTAGCGCGAACCAGAACTCGAACTCGCCGTAATTGCGCACCTGCAGAAAGTTCACCACGATCAGCAGGCCGGTCATGATGGCCGTGAACTGGTTGACGCCTATGGCCGGGAACCAGTCGTGCAGGATGAGGCCGGCCACATAGGCCTCCCAAGCCATCAGCAGCGTCCAGAACCACCAGTACAGCCAGCCTATGGTGAAGCCGGCCCAGCGGCCTATGGCTTTTTCGGCATAGGTGGAGAACGAGCCCGTGTCCGGGCAGGAGGTGGCCATCTCCCCCAGCATGCGCATGATGAGGATCACGAGAATGCCGCCGGCCAGATAGGCCAGCACCGAGGCCGGACCGGCCTGGGCGATGACGCTGCCCGAGCCCACGAACAGGGCCGCGCCTATGACGCCGGCAATGGACATCATCGTCAGATGGCGGGTCTTGAGCGCGCTGCTCAGGGCATTGCCGCCGTCGGGCGGGCGTGAGCTGGTAGGGGTCTGCATAAGCCTTGTCTCCATAGTTTTCTTGCCGGCCCGGGCAAGGCAATGCCCGGACCCAGGCCCGGCACCCGTCTGCGGGGCGCCTAGTCCTGCAAAGTGAGCCGGGGCCGGCTCAGGCCAGAGCCGCCGCCACGCTGTCCGCCAGCAGGCCCAGGCCCTCGTCGAGCACGGAGGCCGTCACGGTCAGCGGCACCAGAATGCGGATCACATTGCCGTAGCTGCCGCAGGACAGCAGGATCAGCCCGCGCGCGGCGGCCTCGGCCACGATGCGCCTGGCGGCTTCGGCATCGGGGCGGCTCACGTCGCCGCCCTGGCCCAGCTCGAAGGCCACCATGGCGCCGGGGCCGCGCACATCGACGATGGCCGGGTGGCGTGCGGCGATGTCGCGCAGGCCGGTGCGCAGGCGCTCGCCTATCATGCTGGCGCGCTTGAGCAGTTGCTCCTGCTCGAACACGCGCAGCACGGCCAGGGCCGCGGCGACGGCCACGGGGTTGCCCGCATAGGTGCCGCCGAGCCCGCCCGGAGCCGGCGCATCCATGATGTCGGCACGGCCGGTGACGGCGGCCAGCGGATAGCCGCCGGCCAGGGACTTGGCCGTGGTGATCAGATCAGGGGCCACGGGCCATTGCTCGCTCGCATACCAGGTGCCGGTGCGGCCGGCGCCGGTCTGCACCTCGTCGGCGATCAACAAAATGCCATGGGCATCGGCGATGGCCTTGAGGCCCGCGACGAACTCCGGCGGCGCCGGATAGAAGCCGCCCTCGCCCTGCACCGGCTCCAGGATGAAGGCCGCGGTGCGCTCGGGCTCGATGTCGTGCTTGAACAGCGCGCGCACCGAGTCCAGTGCCTCCTCGACGCTGACGCCGTGCAGCGCATTCGGATAGCGTGCGTGGTAGATCTCGCCCGGGAAGGGGCCGAAGCCCAGCTTGTAGGGCGCGACCTTGCCGGTCAGCCCCATGGTGAGATTGGTGCGGCCATGGAAGCTGCCGCCGAAGGCGATGATGCCGGGGCGGCGCGTATGGGCGCGGGCAATCTTGACGGCGTTCTCGACGGCTTCGGCGCCCGTGCTCAGCAGCAGGGTCTTCTTGGCCGCGGCGCCCGG
>JAFAIY010000558.1 GCA_019236485.1 Comamonas sp.
CCCCGACTTTTCATGGTGGCTCAGCGCAAGTCATGACGAAAGAATTGGTTCATCCCGCCCAAGTGCTGCTGGATGCACAAGGCGGCTCTTTGCGCCTGCCGGTCTGCGATCACTACAGCGGCGTGGAAGTGCGCATGCGCAAAAGCCTGCAGCTGCAGGCCGAGATGATGCAGGAGTTCGGCACCTGCGTATTCGACGTCACGCTGGACTGCGAAGACGGCGCGCCCGTGGGGCAGGAAGCTGAGCACGCCAGGCTGGTGACCGAGCTGGTCAACGGCGCGGCCGTTGGGGCCCGCGTTGCGGCCCGCGTGCATGCGGTGGACCATGGGCATTTCCAGGCCGATATGGACATCATTGCGGGCGGGGCCGCAGACAGGCTTTGCCACATCATGATTCCCAAGGTGGAGAGCGTCGACGATGTGCTCTTCGCCGAAAAAGCGCTGCAGCGCGCCACAGACAAGCGTGTTCCGCTACATGTTTTGATAGAGTCGCCGGCCGCCGTGCAGCAGGCCTTCGAGATTGCGGCCCATCCGGCGGTGCAGAGCATCTCCTTCGGTCTGATGGACTTTGTCTCGGCCCATGGCGGCGCGATTCCGGCATCGGCGATGACGGCCCAGGGTCAGTTCGAGCACCCGCTGGTGCTGCGCGCCAAGCTGGAGATCGCGGCCGCCTGCCATGCGCATGGCAAGGTGCCGTCGCACTGCGTGGTCACGGAGTTCAAGAACCCCCAGGTTCTGGAGGCCTGCGTGCAAAAAGCCGCACGCGAACTCGGCTACACGCGGATGTGGAGCATCCATCCCGACCAGATCCGGCCCATCCTGCGCGCATTTGCGCCCGCGGAGGACGAAGTTCGACAGGCGGCACAAATTCTTACCTCTGCGCAGGTGCAGAATTGGGGCCCCATCAGTTTTGGTGGTGTACTACACGACCGCGCGAGCTACCGCTATTTCTGGCAGTTGCTGGAGCGCGCTCATCAGACGGGGCAGGCCTTGCCGGTTGAAGTTCAACCCTGGTTTGCTCCGGCATCAACCCATTGACCCCACAACAAGTCTGCAGGAGCTGATTCCTATGAAGACCCTTATTGCTACCTTGATGATTGCAGCGCCCCTGCTGGCAGTCAGCCACTCCGCCCTGGCCCAGACAAGCTCCACCAAGGCCACGGCGACCAAGAAGGCCGCTGCCAAGAAGCCCGCCAGCAAGAGCAAGGCCGCAGCCACCGCCGCCGCGGCAGGTGCCGGCGCTGCCGCCGTGGCAGCCGGTCCCGCCTCCGAGGCCCTGGGCACGGAAGAGCTGGCCATTTCCGAACGCGTGTTCAAAGGCCGTATTCCCTGCGAGCTGGGTGCTTACGTGAATGTGGCCGCCGACACGGCCAACCCCGGCTATTTCCTCGTCGACGGCCGTGGCTTCAAGTACCACATGTCGCCCGTCAAGACTTCCACCGGCACGGTCCGCCTGGAAGACAAGGCCGCGGGCGCCGTGTGGCTGCAGATCGCCAACAAGTCCATGCTCATGAACCAGAAGGCCGGCCAGCGCCTGGCCGATGAGTGCATGAGTCCCGAGCAGCAGCAGGTGGCTGAAGCCATCCGGAAGAACCCGCCTCCCAGCCTGCTGGACAGCAAGTAAGTCCGGCAAGGCTGAGGGCTGGCATATCGCACATGTGCCAGCCCTGTAATTCGCGCTCCACGCGCAGCCTTTTTCAAAAAACCATTGGAGAGAACCCATGTTGAAAGCCTACCGTGACCATGTGGCAGAACGCGCCGCACTGGGCATCCCCCCGCTGCCTCTGGATGCCAAGCAGGTCGCCGAGCTGATCGAGCTGATCAAGAACCCACCCGCTGGTGAAGACGCATTCCTGATGGATCTGCTGACCCACCGCGTGCCGCCCGGCGTGGACGATGCAGCCAAGGTCAAGGCTTCCTTCCTGGCCGCCGTGGCTCACGGCGACCTGAAGGTGGGTCTCATCTCCAAGGCCAAGGCCACCGAGCTGCTGGGCACCATGGTGGGTGGCTACAACGTGCATCCTCTGATCGAGCTGCTCGACGATGCCGAAGTGGCTGGCGTGGCCGCCGAAGCCCTGAAGAAGACGTTGCTGATGTTCGACTTCTTCAACGACGTGGCCACCAAGGCCAAGGCCGGCAATGCCAAGGCCAAGGAAGTGATGCAAAGCTGGGCCGACGCCGAGTGGTTCACTTCGCGTCCCAAGGTTGAGGAAAAGATCACCGTCACCGTTTTCAAGGTGCCTGGCGAAACCAATACCGACGATCTGTCGCCCGCTCCCGACGCCTGGAGCCGTCCCGACATTCCTCTGCACTACCTGGCCATGCTCAAGAACACGCGTCCCGACGCGGCGTTCAAGCCCGAAGAAGACGGCAAGCGCGGCCCCATGCAGTTCATCGAAGACCTGAAGAAGAAGGGCCACCTGGTTGCCTACGTGGGTGACGTGGTCGGTACCGGTTCTTCGCGCAAGTCCGCCACCAACTCGGTGATCTGGGCCACGGGCCAGGACATTCCCTTTGTTCCCAACAAGCGCTTTGGCGGCGTGACCCTGGGCGGTAAGATTGCTCCCATCTTCTTCAACACGCAGGAAGACTCGGGCGCTCTGCCCATCGAAGTCGATGTTTCCAAGCTGGAAATGGGCGACGTGATCGACGTGCTGCCCTATGCCGGCAAGATCGTCAAGAACGGCGAAACCGTGGCTGACTTCCAGCTGAAGTCCGACGTGCTGCTGGACGAAGTGCAAGCCGGCGGCCGTATCAACCTGATCATCGGCCGTTCGCTGACCGCCAAGGCTCGCGAAGTCCTGGGCCTGGCCGCATCCACCGTGTTCCGTCTGCCCCAGGCGCCTGCCGCTTCCACGGCCGGCTTCACGCTGGCCCAGAAGATGGTCGGCCGCGCCTGCGGTCTGCCCGAAGGCCAGGGCGTGCGTCCCGGTACCTACTGCGAGCCTCGCATGACCACCGTGGGTTCGCAAGACACCACCGGCCCCATGACCCGTGACGAGCTCAAGGACCTGGCCTGCCTGGGCTTCTCCGCCGATATGGTGATGCAGTCCTTCTGCCACACGGCCGCTTACCCCAAGCCCGTGGACGTGAAGACCCACCGCGAACTGCCTGACTTCATCAGCAACCGCGGCGGCGTTGCCCTGCGTCCCGGCGACGGCGTGATCCACAGCTGGCTGAACCGCCTGCTGCTGCCCGACACCGTCGGTACCGGCGGCGACTCGCATACCCGCTTCCCCATCGGCATCTCCTTCCCCGCAGGCTCCGGTCTGGTGGCCTTCGGTGCCGCTACCGGCGTGATGCCTCTGGACATGCCCGAATCCGTGCTGGTGCGCTTCAAGGGCGAAATGCAGCCCGGCGTGACCCTGCGCGATCTGGTGCATGCGATTCCTCTGTACGCCATCAAGCAAGGTCTGCTGACCGTGGCCAAGGCTGGCAAGATCAACGAGTTCTCGGGTCGTATCCTGGAAATCGAAGGCCTGCCCGATCTGAAGGTCGAGCAAGCGTTCGAGCTGTCCGATGCGTCCGCCGAGCGCTCTGCCGCTGGTTGCACGATCAAGCTGAACCCCGAGCCGATCAAGGAATACCTGACTTCGAACATCGTTCTGATGAAGAACATGATCGCCGACGGTTACGCCGACGCCAAGACCCTGCAGCGCCGTATCGAGAAGGTCGAAGCCTGGCTGGCCAAGCCCGATCTGCTGGAAGCCGACAAGAACGCCGAGTACGCCCACATCATCGAAATCGATCTGGCCGATATCAAGGAACCCATCGTCTGCTGCCCCAACGACCCCGATGACGCCAAGACCCTGTCTGACGTGGCCGGTGCCAAGATCGACGAAGCCTTCATCGGCTCCTGCATGACCAATATCGGTCACTTCCGCGCCGCAGCCAAGCTGTTGGGCGGCCAGCGCGACATCCCCGTCAAGCTGTGGGTGGCTCCTCCCACCAAGATGGACCAGACCGAGCTGATCAAGGAAGGTCACTACGCGGCTTTCGGCACTGCCGGTGCGCGTACCGAAATGCCCGGCTGCTCGCTGTGCATGGGCAACCAGGCCCAGGTGCGCGAAGGTGCAACCGTGATCTCCACCTCGACCCGCAACTTCCCCAACCGTCTGGGCAAGAACACCAATGTGTATCTGGGCTCGGCTGAACTGGCAGCCATCGCTTCGCGTCTGGGCTATCTGCCTTCCAAGGAAGAGTATCTGAAGGAAATGGGCGTGATCGATGCCGACAAGGCCTCCGTCTACCGCTACATGAACTTCAACGAGATCGCCGAGTACGCCGAAGTGGCCGAAAAGGTGTAATCACCCTAGCCAAGGCCCTCCAAGGCCTTGCGCCAGAAGCCCGCAGGATGAAAGTCCTGCGGGCTTTTGCTTTTCAGGTCGGCAGGTTGGCCTGCAGCCGCTGCAGCGCGGCCTGGGTTTCGGCATTCGCCGGGAAAAAGGACTCGACGGCCAGCTCCTGCAGCGTCACGTCCACGGGCGTGCCGAAGATGGTGATGGTGCTGATAAAGCTCAGCTTGCCCAGGCCGGTGTGCAGCTCGAAGGGCACGGCGATATGGCTGGCCGGTGGGGCGCCGGCATCCTCAGCGCCCTCGAACGGATAGGCGGCAATCTCTTTGTGCAGCGCCTGCAGCTCGCCATCTGCCGTGGCGGCGATCTGCTGCTGCAGGCGGTGCAGCAGATGGGAGCGCCATTGCGCGGCATTGGCCAGCCGCGGTCCCAGGCCTTCGGGGTGCAGGCTCAGGCGCAGCACGTTCACGGGCGGCTCCAGCAGCTTCGGCGCCACGCCTTCGAGCAGCAGCGGCACGACCGCATTGGCGGCCACCAGGTTCCAGTGTCGGTCCACGGCCAGCGCCGGGTTGGGCTCGTGGCCCTTGAGCACCAGATCCACGGCCTGGCGTGCAGCCGCCAGATCGGGGTGATCGAGTGGCCGTGCCTGGTACATGGGCGCAAAGCCCGCGGCCACCAGCAGCGCGTTGCGCTCGCGCAGCGGTACCGACAGGCGCTCGGCCAGACGCAGCACCATCTCGCGGCTGGGCTGTGCGCGGCCGGTTTCCACATAGCTGAGGTGGCGCGTCGAGATCTCGGCCTCCAGCGCCAGGCCCTGCTGGCTCAGGCGCCGGTGCTGGCGCCAGTGGCGCAGATGCTCGCCGAATGGCGCGCGTGCGCTGGGCGGCCTATGAGATCCATGGGCTGCGTGGGAGGAGGGCGCGGTGCTGGGGTTCATGACTGCATCCTAGTGGGAGGCCGGACAACAGGCCATGACCTGCGAGGTTATCGACGCTGTGCAGGCGGGCCGCAATCATGGGCTCCAGCAGCCGGCACAGGGCCGGCCGCAGACCTTCTTCATGCAACAGGAGTTTTCCATGTCCATCTTTGCTTCTCCCCGGTTTCTGTCCCGTGTGATGTGGGCCGACGCGGCTTCCTGTGCGGCCACGGGCGCGCTGCAGCTGGCCGCCACGCAGCCGCTGGCGGATCTGACGGGCCTGCCTGCCCCCTTGCTGACAGGCACGGGTGTCTTTTTGCTGGCCTATGCACTGGCAGCGGGCTGGATGGCGCGGCGCCAGCCCCAGCCGCGCACGCTGATCGGCCTGGTGGCCGTGGGCAATCTGGGCTGGGCCCTGGGCTGCGCGGCGCTGATCTTTGCCTCCGGCCTGGCGCTGAGTGCCTGGGGCCTGGCCTGGGTCGCTGCGCAGGCGGTCGTGGTGCTGGTCTTGGCCGATCTGCAATGGGCGGGACTGCGCGCCACGCGTCATGCGGCCCGCCACGGACAGCAGGCGGTTGCCTGAGCTATCAAAAATGAGAGCTGCTAGCGCCTGCCATTCAATGAGAATAGGCTTGTTTCATGCCGAAAGCATGAAACAGCAGGCGCTGGAAGCTATGCTTTTCGTTATACCCACCATGTCCTTCTACGGATAACTTTGTGCGGCGCGGCACAGATAATTTCGTACCGCTTAAAATTCACGGTTGCGCCGCGCTGGCGCATTCTTCGCAACCATGGGTTCCCTCGCCCCCATCGACCAAAAAGGACTGTCATGACATCCGCTCATGCCGTGCAGACGCCATCGTCGCGCGTGCCGTTTTATCTTTCCGTTCTCGTGGCGTTCCACATCGCTATCGTCATCGCCAGCAACTATCTGGTGCAGCTGCCCATCAACCTATTGGGCTTTCACAGCACCTGGGGCGCATTCAGCTTCCCGTTCATCTTCCTGGCCACCGACCTGACCGTGCGCCTGATCGGCAAGGTGGAGGCGCGGCGCGTCATCACGCGCGCCATGCTGCCCGCGCTGCTGGTGTCCTATGTGGTGGGCGTGCTGTTCCACGAGGGCAGCTTCAACGGCTGGGAGGCGCTGCTGAGCTTCAACAGCTTTGTGTTCCGCATCGCTCTGGCCAGCTTTGCCGCCTATGTACTGGGCCAGTTGCTGGACATCCAGGTGTTCGACCGCATCCGCCAGCAAAGCCATGTGTGGTGGCTGGCACCGGCGGCGGCTTCGGTGTTCGGCCAGGTGCTGGACACGGCAGCCTTCTTCTCCATCGCCTTCTGGCACAGCAGCGACGCCTTCATGGCCGCCAACTGGGTGGAAATCGCCATGGTCGACTATGTGATCAAGCTGGCGGTGAGCCTGCTGCTGTTCGTGCCCGCCTATGGCGTGGTGCTGGCCACCATCGTGCGCGGCATGCGCCTGCCGGCCGTGCCGGCGACCGGAGCGGCTTCCTAAACCCCGTTCTGTTGCCGGCTGCGCTCCGGCAATGACTCCGGCATTAAAAAGGCCGCCAGAAATCTGGCGGCCTTTTGCATGTGCCAGGGCTCAGGCCTGGCTTTGCAGATAGTTCTGCAGCCCGATCCTGTCGATCAGCCCCAGCTGCTTTTCCAGCCAGTAGGCATGGTCTTCCTCGGTGTCGCGCAGCTGGGCCAGCAGTATGTCGCGGCTCACATAGTCGCGGTGCTGCTCGCACAGCGCCACGCCTTGCTGCAGGCCTGCGCGCACCTCGTACTCGGTGTCCAGGTCCTTGCGCAGCATCTCGGGCACGGTCTCGCCGGGCGTGAATTCCTTGGGGCGCATGTCGGGGCGGCCGCTCAGCATCAGGATGCGGCGCAGCAGCGCGTCGGCATGCTGGGTTTCTTCCTGCATCTCGTGGTCCAGGCGCGTGAAGAGCTTGGCAAAGCCCTGGTCTTCATAGATGCGCGAGTGCGCAAAATACTGGTCGCGCGCCGCGAGCTCGCCGCGCAGCAGCTCCTTGAGGTAGTCGACGACTTCGGGATGGCCTTGCATATTTGTTGTTCTCGGTGAGTTTGCGAAGCCTGAAGTATCCCGCGCCTGTCTTCAGGAGTCATCGACAGCTATCAATTCCCGAGCGCCCGCGCTCTGGATGCGGGCCGTAAGCAGATGCATTCGCATTGCTT
>JAFAIY010000585.1 GCA_019236485.1 Comamonas sp.
CCGGCCACGCCGGTGGGGTGGAACTGCCAGAACTCCATGTCCTGCAGCGGGATGCCGGCGCGAGCGGCCATGCCCAGGCCGTCACCGGTGTTGATGAAGGCATTGGTCGAGGCCTGGAAGATGCGGCCCGCACCGCCGGTGGCCAGCAGCACGGCCTTGGCGTGCAGCTCGTACAGGTCGCCGGTTTCGAGTTCGATGGCGGTCACGCCGACCACGTCGCCCTGGGTGTTGCGGATCAGGTCCAGAGCCATCCACTCCACGAAGAAGTTGGTCTTGGACTTGACGTTCTGCTGGTACAGCGTGTGCAGCATGGCGTGGCCGGTACGGTCGGCCGCGGCGCAGGCGCGCTGCACGGGCTTTTCACCGTAGTTGGCGGTGTGGCCGCCGAAGGGGCGCTGGTAGATCGTGCCGTCGGGGTTGCGGTCGAAAGGCATGCCGAAGTGCTCGAGTTCGATCACGACGTTCGGCGCTTCACGGCACATGAACTCGATGGCGTCCTGGTCGCCCAGCCAGTCCGAGCCCTTGATGGTGTCGTAGAAGTGATAGTGCCAGTTGTCTTCCGACATATTGCCCAGCGAAGCGGACACGCCGCCCTGAGCCGCCACGGTGTGCGAGCGGGTGGGGAAGACCTTGGACAGCGAGGCGACCGACAGGCCGGCACGCGACAGTTCCAGCGCAGCGCGCAGGCCGGAGCCGCCGGCACCGACGATCACGACGTCAAACTTGCGCTTGGTGATATTTGCTTTGGTATAGCTCATTCTTAACCTTCAATCGTGGAGACCGTATCTCGATCAGAGACGCCACAGAACCTGGATGCCCCAGCCGATGCAGCCGACCAGCCAGACAATGGTGACCACTTGCAGCGTGAGGCGCAGGCCCACGGGCTTGACATAGTCCATCCAGATGTCACGCACGCCGATCCAGGCGTGCCAGCCCAGAGCCACGAACAGGGCCAGGGTCAGAAACTTCATCCACTGGGGCGCAAAAATGCCGGCCCACATTTCGTAGCCCACGGGGCCGCCGAGCAGAAAGCGCACCAGCAGCACCACGGTGAACAGAGCCATCAGGACTGCTGTAGAGCGTTGGGCCAGAAAGTCGCGGGTGCCATAGTGCGCACCGACAACAGTGCGCTTGGAGCCGTAATTCACGGACATGGTTGTTTCCTTATCGTGAGGTGTTATTGACTGGGCGCTGATCAGTACAGACCAAACAGCTTGGCGCCAAGCACCACGGTCAGGGCAACGCTGATGAACAGCACGGATGCAGCAGTGGACTTGCCGGTCTGCTTGTTTACCGCATGATGGTTCACGTCCATCACCAGGTGACGAACACCGGCGCAGAAGTGGTGCAGATAGGCCCAGATCAGAGCCAGGCAGACGAGCTTGGCAAACCAGCCAAACTGGCCAGCGAACACCGCTGTGAAGGAGTCAAACGAAATCTCCGACGACACCGACTTGTCGAACATCCAGATGATGAACGGCAGCAGGATCGCCATCAGCAGGCCGCTGACGCGGTGCAGGATGGACACGATGCCTGCCAGGGGCAGGCGATAGGTCGGTAGATCGCTGAAAAAATTGATATTGCGGAACTCTGGCCGCTGTTTGGCTTTTTGCTCTGTCATGGCAGGGTACTTTCGTGGATGTAACTGCGTTGTAATCGCTAGTGCGAAGCGACACAAAATTCTATTGCAATGCAGCAGAATGCGTTAGCCGAAATTGCATAGCAGATGATTGACATACGTAGCAATCAACGCTTTTCCGGGGTGATTCAGTTCAAGGCATTGCGGTAATGGTGCGTGTCGGTGCGGTAAAGACCGCGGCGTAACTCCATTGGAACATCGTTGTAGGTGAAGGCTGTGCGCTCCACGCTGAGCAGGGGGGTGGTGCTGGGAATGCCCAGCAGCTGGGCCTGCTCCGCGTCCGGCAGAACGGCGCGAATTTTTTCGTCGGCCCGCACCATGCGCACGCCGTAGTCGAGTTCGAACATGGCGTAGGTCGGGCCCTGGTAGTTGGACATCTGCTCGACGGTCAGGCCCTTGAAGGCATTGCCGGGCAGCCAGATGTCTTCCAGAATGGTGGGAATTCCTGCGAAAGACAGGATGCGGCGCACATGCATCACCGCGTCTCCGGTGCGCAGGGCCAGCGCGCGCGCCACTTCGGCGGGGGCGCGCAGGCGGCGGCAATCGAGGATGTGGCGCTCGGCACGGCCTTCACCCTGCAGGTCACCGGCGTCGGGATGCAGCTTCAGGAAGCGGTATTGCACCTGCTGGGCGGCGTGGGTGGCGACAAAAGTGCCCTTGCCCTGGCGGCGCATGACCAGGTTCTCGGCAGCCAGCTCGTCGATGGCTTTGCGCACCGTGCCCTGGCTGACCTTGAAACGGGCTGCCAGCTCCATTTCACTGGGGATCAGCTCTCCGGGGCGCCACTCGCCGGCTTCCAGGCTCTGCAGGATCAAGCCCTTGATCTGCTGGTACAAAGGGCTGAACGCCGGAGTGGATACGCCAGTGCTGCCATGATTGCCGGCAGGGGTGTCTGGAGCTGTGTTGTGAAGGGTGGACATAGTTGGTTTTGAAGGTTTCGCCTCCGCGATGCGATGAGCGAAAACAAGCAGCTTTGACTCATAGCGTAAGGTTCGAATCATATCTTATATAAGACATAAGACAAATTGACCAGGCTCTGAAATCAGCAGTACACTTGCCGCCATGTTTGCGGAGCTTGGGCAACTAGTGGTTACGCTGGTGCTACCTGGCACCCCTAACATCCCACTTTTTTCCAATACTGGAGTTTCACCATGAGCAAGAAGCCCGTCCGTGTCGCCGTTACCGGCGCAGCTGGCCAAATCGGTTACGCCCTGTTGTTCCGCATCGCCTCCGGCGAAATGCTGGGTAAAGATCAGCCCGTTATTCTGCAACTGCTGGAAATCCCCGACGAAAAGGCTCAAAACGCTCTGAAGGGCGTGATCATGGAGCTGGAAGACTGTGCTTTCCCTCTGCTGGCCGGCATCGAAGCTCACGCAGACCCCATGACCGCCTTCAAGGACACCGACTACGCTCTGCTGGTGGGCGCCCGTCCCCGTGGCCCCGGCATGGAACGCGCCGACCTGCTGGCCGCCAACGCCCAGATCTTCACGGCCCAGGGCAAGGCCCTGAACGCCGTGGCTTCGCGCAATGTCAAGGTTCTGGTGGTCGGCAACCCCGCCAACACCAACGCCTACATCGCCATGAAGTCGGCTCCCGATCTGCCGGCCAAGAACTTCACCGCCATGCTGCGCCTGGACCACAACCGCGCCGCTTCCCAGCTGGCTGCCAAGGCCAACTTCGCCGTGGGTGACATCAAGCACCTGACCGTGTGGGGCAACCACTCGCCCACCATGTACGCTGACTACCGCTTCGCCACCGTGAACGGCAAGTCGGTCAAGGACATGATCAACGACCAGGTGTGGAACAAGGACGTGTTCCTGCCCACCGTGGGCAAGCGTGGCGCCGCCATCATCGCTGCTCGCGGTCTGTCGTCGGCTGCCTCGGCCGCCAACGCTGCCATCGACCATATGCGTGACTGGGCCCTGGGCTCCAACGGCGAATGGGTCACCATGGGCGTGCCTTCGAACGGCGAATACGGCATTCCTGCCGGCATCGTGTTCGGCTTCCCCGTCACCACTGCCAACGGCGAATACAAGATCGTCGAAGGCCTGGAAATCGACGCCTTCTCGCAAGAGTGCATCGACAAGACCCTGGCCGAGCTGCAAGGCGAGCAAGACGGCGTCAAGCACCTGCTGTAATTAGGTGCCCATGCAAGACTGGAACCCCGCGCTGTATCTGCGCTTTGCCAATGAGCGCACGCGCCCGGCCGCCGAGCTGCTGGCGCGGGTGCCAGCCTTGCAACCGGTCCGCCGCCTCCAGATCGTGGATCTGGGCTGCGGGCCGGGTAACTCCACCGAGTTGCTGGTGGAGCGTTTTCCCGGCGCCAATGTGCTTGGTGTCGATAATTCGGAGGCCATGCTGGAGACTGCACGCAAGCAGTTGTCGCAGGCCAGGTTCGAGGCCGGTGATATTGCCTCCTGGACACCTGCCGAAGGTGAGCCGGCACCTGATTTGATTTATGCCAATGCCTCCATCCAGTGGGTGGGCGAGCATGAGGCCCTGATTCCCCGTCTGTTTTCGCTGCTGGCGCCCGGTGGCGTGCTGGCCGTGCAGATGCCTGACAACCGTCAGGAACCCTCGCACCGAAACATGCGCGAGGTCGCGCGTCTGTCCCAGTTCGCTCCCCATATCGGCGATGCGGACAAGGTGCGTACCGATATCCTGCCCATAGGGGCTTATTACGATCTGCTGGCCGCGCCGCAGCCGGCCGCGCCCGGGCGCG
>JAFAIY010000588.1 GCA_019236485.1 Comamonas sp.
GCCTTCTCGGCAGCCGACCAGCGCCGCCTGCGCTGGTCACGGGTGATGACCTCTATCGTCTCTGTATGCCTAGTCATATGCACAGTCCTATGCCTATCTCGAAGATAAGCGATGGACCGTGTCTGGAGATTCAGGGGGCTATCTCAGTTCCGTTGAGCCGGTAACAGCACACTTTGAAAGTAGAGACTATCGGGGCGTTGAGCTGAATTTCCGCTTCGTGTTCTCAACAAGCCATTAGGCTTTCATGACGTGCACAGCATTCATCTCAAGGACCTCGTCTCGCTTCTTTTTAGCTCATGGCTAGATCAACGCACAAGAAAGTCCTGAACCATATTATTGAAGACCTCGGCGTGCTCCCACTGTGCCCAATGGCCGCACTGGCTGAATACGTGAAACTCGGAGTTGGGGATTCCCCATAGCAGACGCAGGCCGATGTCCAATGGCACAAAGCGGTCGTCACGCCCCCAGATGATTAAGGTCTTGGCCTTGATCTCCGGTAGGCGAGCGCCGTAGTCGCTGAACTGCTTTGGGTTGATCTGGGCGCTCTTGACGAAGTTTTCCAAGTGATCGCGGCGGGCCAGGATATTGCTTAGACGCTGTTGGTAAAGTTCTTCGGTCAGGTTGCTGGTGTCATACACAAACACATTCATCATGCGCTTGAGGTTCTCTACCGTGGGGTCGCGGTACAGCGCGCCGATAAGCTTGATGCCTTCGGCGGGCATGGGCACGATGGTGCTAGGGCCGCCGGTGCCGCCTCCCATGAGGATGAGTTTGTCAATCATCTCGGGATTGGCCAATGCAAAGCCTACGGCGCTATGACCGCCCATAGAGTTACCGATGATGTGAACCTTGGTAATGTTCAGCGCGTCAAGCACACCCTTAAGGCAGCGGGCGTTCAGGTCCGAACGCGAACCTGTGCTGACAATGGTGTCGCTTTTGCTCCAGCCGGGGCAGTCCAGCAAAATGACACGGTATCCTGCGTTCACCAGCGGTTCGATATTGCGGTGGAAGTTGGCCCAGCCGCTGGCGCCTGGGCCGGATCCATGCAGCATGACCACGACTTCACTGCCAGAGCCGACATCGTTGTAGTGCAGCCTCAGGGGCTTTCCCTCTTCGGTGATCGTGACAAAGTGACTGCTGGAGGCTTCCGTGATGGGGGCGTTCATAAATGGCTCCTTTAGGGCGGCTGCCATGAAGGCTTACCGCCAAGATGTTGAAGAATCAGACGGCGGTGGCTTCGCGTTGCCTCAGCAGGTCCAGCGCCACGTCCACGATCATGTCTTCCTGGCCGCCGACCATGCGGCGCTTGCCAAGCTCGACCAGGATGTCCACGGCCTTGAGTCCGTACTTGGCGGCGGCTGCTTCCGAGTGGCGCAAGAAGGAGCTGTAAACCCCGGCGTAGCCCAAGGCCAGCGTCTCGCGGTCCAAGCGCACCGGGCGGTCCTGCAGCGGACGCACGATGTCGTCGGCGGCATCCATGAGCTTGTAGAGATCGGTGCCGTGGTTCCAGCCCAGGCGCTCAGCTGTCGCGATGAACACTTCCAGTGGGGCATTGCCCGCGCCGGCGCCCATGCCGGCCAGGCTGGCATCCACGCGGTCGCAGCCTTCCTCGACGGCCACAATGGAGTTGGCCACGCCCAGGCTCAGGTTGTGGTGGGCGTGCATGCCGGTCTGGGTTTCGGGCTTCAGAATGTCCTTGAAGGCTCTGAAACGGTCGCGTACATCGTTCATTCCCAGGGCGCCGCCCGAGTCCACCACATAGCAGCAGGTTGCGCCATAGCTCTCCATGAGCTTGGCCTGTTGAGCCAGACCTTGAGGGGTCTGCATATGGCTCATCATCAGGAAGCCCACGGCTTCCATGCCCAGATGACGGGCATATTCAATGTGCTGCTTGGAGACGTCGGCTTCTGTGCAGTGGGTGGCCACCCGCACCACGCGCACACCGGCTTCGTAGGCGGCCTTGAGGTCGTGGACGGTGCCGATGCCCGGCAGCAGCAAGGTGGTAATCCTGGCGTGCTTGACCACGCTGGCCACGGCCTCAATCCATTCCAGATCGGTATGTGCGCCAAAGCCGTAGTTGAAGCTGGAGCCTTGCAGACCGTCGCCGTGGGCCACTTCGATCGAGTCGACCTTGGCCTCATCCAGCGCCCGGGCAATCTGCCTGGCCTGTTCCACGCTGTACTGGTGACGAATGGCGTGGCTGCCGTCACGCAGCGTGACGTCGGAGA
>JAFAIY010000596.1 GCA_019236485.1 Comamonas sp.
AAGGAAACCAGCCAGCTGTACCAGGGCGTGGCCAATGGCGAGCTGACCTTTGCGCTGGGCTCCCTGGACACGGCCGGCCCTCTGGTGCGCGGCGGCAAGCTGCGCTTCCTGGCCGTGGCCGCGCCCCAGCGCCTGGCGGGTTTCGAGAACGTGCCCACGGTGTCCGAATCGGGCGGCCCCAAGGACTTCACGGCCATAGGCTGGAATGCTCTGGCCGTGCGTCCCGGCACGCCGGCCGCCGTGGTCGAGAAAATCCGCAACGACGTGCGCCAGGCCTTGACGGGCCAGGACGTGAAGGAAAAGTTCGCGGCCTTCGGCTATGAGAGCTTCAACCCCACGCCCGCCGAGTTCAAGGCCTTCATGGCCTCCGAGAGCAAACGCTTCGGCGAGGTGATCAAGAAGGCCGGCCTGGCCCTGGACTGATTTCCGGCCCGCAAAGAAAGCCGCCTGCCCGGGCGGCTTTTTTCATGCACGCCGGCAATAAAAAACGCCCGGAACCAGCCGGGCGTTCTTGTTGGGCGGCAACGCTTACTGGTCGCGCGCCTCGATCGCGCGGTTGATGCCCAGGGCCGCCAGCGTGCACAGCGCGCCGGAGAGCAGATACAGACCCAGCGCCACCAGGCCGAACCTGGCGGACACGCCCAGGGCCACCAGCGGCGCAAAGGCCGCGCCTATCAGCCAGGCCATGTCGGTGGACAGGGCAGCGCCGGTATAGCGGTAGCGCGAGGGGAAGTTCGAGGTCACCGTGCCCGAGGACTGACCGTAGGACAGGCCCAGCAGGATGAAGCCCACGATGATGAACACATTGTTGCCCACGGTGCCGCTGCCCAGCAGCCAGGGAGCGAGAAAGCTGAAGATGCCGATCAGGCAGGCCATGGCGCCCAGGGTGTTGCGGCGCCCTACGCGGTCGGCCAGCCAGCCCGAGAACATGATGGCTCCGGCCGCAAGCACGGCGCCTATGATCTGCACCACCAGCACTTCCGTCACCGACTGGTTGGAGTACATGGAGATCCAGGACAGCGGGAAGACGGTCACCAGGTGGAACAGCGCAAAGCTGGCCAGGGCCGCAAAAGCGCCGATCATCACGTTGCGGCCTTCGTCGCGCATCAGGCTGGTCACGCTGATGGGCTCGAGCTCGCGCTCCTGCAGCATCTGCACATAGGACTGGCCCACCACCAGGCGCAGGCGTGCAAACAGGGCCACCACGTTGATGGCGAAGGCCACGCAGAAGGGATAGCGCCAGCCCCAGCTCAGGAAGTCCTCGGCGCTCAGGCTCGCATAGAAATAGGCAAACAGCGCGGCGGCGATGATGAAGCCCACGGGCGCGCCCAGCTGGCCGATCATCGAATACCAGCCGCGGCGGTTCTTGGGGGCCGACATGGCCAGCAGCGACGGCAGCCCATCCCAGGAGCCGCCCAGGGCCAGGCCCTGGCCGACGCGCAGCACCATCAGCGCCCAGACGGCGGTCATGCCGGCATCGTGGTAGCTGGGCAGAAAAGTCATGCCCACGGTGCAGACCCCGAGCAGGAACAGGGCCAGCGTCAGCTTGGTCGCGCGGCCCCAGCGCCGTTGCACGGCCATGGACAGCGCCGTGCCGACGGGACGCGCCACAAAGGCCAGGGAGAAGATCGCAAACGCGGCCAGCGTGCCGTCGAGCTTGGACAGATAGGGAAACAGCAGCGCCGGAAACACCAGCACGCAGGCGATGCCGAACACAAAGAAGTCGAAATACTCGGAAGACCGGCCGATGATCACGCCGACGGCAATCTCTCCGGGAGTCACATCCTCGTCGGTCTGCGCATAGCCCAGTTTCTCGAAATGGTCATAGTCTTGCTGAGTAAGACCCATGGACGGATTCAGGCTTGTCATATGGTGTATCTCCTTGTCTTACTTGCTGTCGCTGGGACGCTTTCCGTTCTACGCCCAAGCATGTGCAGCTGCAATAGAGTTTTTGCCCTGGATGCCGTCGGCCCAGGGCCGGCCGGGCGGCCTCATGGGGCCGGTTTTGACAATTGCAAGTTTTTTTGCACCTGCGAGTACACTGCTACCCAGGACAGCTAAGCCCTTGTCGCATAGCGCATTTTGCTAGCTAGCAGTTTGACCTTGGACAAAATGTCCAATGGACAAACACCCGGTTCGTATTACATTCGCCCAGATCCAGTAATCCGCGTTTACACCTAAGCGCGACTTTGTCACGCCCAAAGCATGTTAAAAATCAAGGAAATCCGTGGGCCCGCGTGGCTCTCAGCGGCCGCTTTGACCGCAACCCTCGCCGGTTGCAGCAAAGCCGTCGTGCTCAATCCGGCTGGCGACGTTGCCAAGCAACAAGGCGATCTGGTGGTTACGGCCACCTTGCTGATGCTGCTCATCATCGTTCCCGTCATCTTTCTGACCCTGCTGTTCGCCTGGAAGTACCGCCAGTCCAACACCGAAGCCAAGTACGACCCCGAGTGGCACCACTCCACCGCGCTGGAACTGGTGATCTGGACCGTGCCGCTGCTGATCATCATCGCCCTGGGCGCCATCACCTGGATCAGCACCCACAAGCTCGACCCCTATCGTCCGCTGGACCGCATCTCCGCGACCAAGCCCCTGTCGGCCGACGTCAAGCCCCTGGAAGTGCAGGTCGTCTCCATGGACTGGAAATGGCTGTTCTTCTACCCCGAGCAAGGCATTGCAACCGTGAACGAGCTCGCAGCGCCCGTGGATCGCCCGATCCACTTCAAGCTGACGGCCTCCGACACCATGAGCGCCTTTTACGTGCCTGATCTGGCCGGCATGATCTACACCATGCCCGGCATGCAGACCGAGCTCAACGCCGTGATCAACAAGCCCGGTGTTTACAAAGGTATGGCCTCGCACTACAGCGGCGCCGGTTTCGCCGGCATGCACTTCAAGTTCCACGGTGTGAGCAACGAAGAATTCGAGCAATGGATTGCCAAGGCCAAGACCGAAGGCAAGGCGCTGACCCGCGAGGCCTATCTGGATCTGGCCAAGCCCAGCGAGCGCAACCCCATCGAGCGCTTCTCCTCCGTGACCGAAGGCCTGTACGACAAGGTGCTCAACCGCTGCGTGGAAGAAGGCAAGATGTGCATGCACCACATGATGGCCATCGACGCTGCAGGCGGCGAAGCCCATATGAAGGCCTCGGGCCTGAACCTGCCCCAGGACGTGTGCACGGTTCAGAACGCCGATCGCATCGTGGCCCTGCTGGACTCGCAGAACGCCCAAGCCAAGGCTGTGCTGCAGTAACGAAGAGAACAACTCAACATGTCTGAACAAACAACACCGGCACACTGGCTGCTCGGCCGCATCACGTGGGACCAGATCCCCATGACGCACGAGCCCATCGTGCTCTATACCTTCCTCGCCGTGATGCTCGGCGGCCTCGTCGTTGTGGCCGGCATCACCAAGTTCCGCCTCTGGGGTCCGCTCTGGAAGGACTGGATCTGCTCGATCGACCACAAGAAGATCGGCATCATGTACATGATCCTCGGTCTGGTCATGTTCCTGCGCGGCTTCGCCGACGCCGTGATGATGCGTCTGCAGCAGTCCATGGCCTTTGGCGAGAACCTGGGCTATCTGCCCCCTCACCACTACGACCAGATCTTCACCGCCCACGGCGTGATCATGATCTTCTTCGTGGCCATGCCTTTCGTGACGGGCCTGATGAACTATCTGGTGCCGCTGCAGATCGGCGCACGCGACGTGTCCTTCCCGTTCCTGAACAACTTCAGCTTCTGGATGACCACGGGCGGCGCCGTGCTGGTGATGATCTCCCTGTTCCTGGGCGAGTTCTCCACCTCCGGCTGGCTGGCTCTGTCCAATCTGGGGCACCAGAACCCAGGCACGGGTCTTGACTACTACATCTGGGGCCTGCAGGTCGCAGGCGTGGGCACGACCTTGTCGGGTATCAACCTGATCGTGACCATCATCAAGATGCGCGCACCCGGCATGAACCTGATGAAGATGCCCGTCTTCACCTGGACCGCCCTGTGCACCAACGCCCTGATCGTGGCCTCCTTCCCCGTGCTGACCGCAGCCCTGGTGCTGATGACCCTGGACCGCTACCTGGGCACGCACTTCTTCTCGAACGACTTCGGCGGCAACCCGATGTTGTACGTGAACCTGATCTGGATCTGGGGCCACCCCGAGGTCTACATCCTGATCCTGCCCTGCTTCGGCGTGTTCTCCGAAATCGTGGCCACCTTCAGCCGCAAGCGCCTGTTCGGCTACACCTCCATGGTCTACGCCACCGTGTGTATCACCGTGCTGTCCTACCTGGTGTGGCTGCACCACTTCTTCACCATGGGCTCGGGCGCCAGCGTGAATACCTTCTTCGGTATCACCACGATGATCATCTCGATCCCCACGGGCGCGAAGATCTTCAACTGGCTGTTCACCATGTACCGCGGCCGCATCCGCTTCTCGGTGCCCATGCTGTGGACCGTGGGCTTCATGGTCACTTTCGCCATCGGCGGCATGACCGGCGTGCTGCTGGCCGTGCCTCCCGCAGACTTCGTGCTGCACAACTCGCTGTTCCTGATCGCCCACTTCCACAACGTGATCATCGGCGGCGTGGTGTTTGCGGTGTTTGCCGGCATCAACTACTGGTTCCCCAAGGCTTTCGGCTTCAAGCTCAACGAGTTCTGGGGCAGGGCTTCGTTCTGGTTCTGGCTGGTGGGTTTCTGGGTCGCTTTCACGCCCCTGTACATCCTGGGCCTGATGGGCGTGACCCGTCGTGCCAACCACTTTGACGATCCTTCGCTGCAGATCTGGTTCATCATCGCTGCCTGCGGTGCGGCCCTGATCGCTGCCGGCATCGGCTGCTTCTTCATCCAGCTGGCCGTGTCCATCTGGAAGCGCGACGAACTGCGCGACGTCACCGGCGACCCCTGGGAAGGCCGTACGCTGGAATGGGCGACTTCCTCGCCCCCTCCCCAGTACAACTTTGCCTTCACCCCCGTGGTGCATGACATCGACGCCTGGACCGACATGAAGAAGCATGGCTACCAGCGTCCGCTGAGCGGCTTCGAGCCCATCCACATGCCCGCCAACACCGGCGCCGGCGTGGTGATCGCGGCCCTGTCCTCCGTCTTCGGCTTTGCCATGATCTGGCACATGTGGCCTCTGGCGATCGGCTCCTTTGCACTGACCGTGCTGGCTTCGATCATCCATACCTTCAACTACAAGCGTGACTACTACATCCCCGCAGCCGAAGTGGTTGCCACGGAAGAAGCACGTACCAAGCAGCTTGCAGCAGCCCATGTCTAATACGCATATCAACGCTGGCGGCGCAGCCGCCCTGGCACCGCGCGAGTACCACCTCGCCCATGAGCCGCATCCGGAGAACGGCACCTCGCTGGGCTTCTGGCTCTATCTGATGAGCGACTGCCTGATCTTCGCAGCGCTGTTCGCCACCTACGGCGTGCTGGGTCGCAACTATGCGGCCGGCCCCACGGGCAAGGAGCTGTTCGACCTGGGCCTGGTGGCCCTGAACACGGCCTTCCTGCTGATGTCGTCCATCACCTTCGGCTTTGCCATGCTGCAAAAGCAGAAGAAGAATGTGAACGGCACGCTGCTGTGGCTGGCCATCACCGGCCTGCTAGGCGCAGCCTTCCTGGCCGTGGAACTGTACGAGTTCCACCACCTGATCCATGAAGGTGCGGGCCCCACGCGCAGCGCCTTCCTGTCGTCCTTCTTCACCCTGGTGAGCACCCACGGTCTGCACGTGACCTTCGGTCTGATCTGGCTGATCACGCTGATGATCCAGATCAGCAAGCACGGCCTGATCGAAGCCAATGTGCGCCGCATCAACTGCCTGTCCATGTTCTGGCACTTCTTGGACGTGGTCTGGATCGGCGTGTTCACCTTTGTGTATCTGATGGGGGTGCTGTAAATGAGCGCACACGATATCCACGCCGGCCATGACGACCACCACGCACATGACGACCTGCATGTCAGCCTGGGCGACTATGTCAAGGGCTTCATCCTGGCCGTCATCCTGACCGCCATTCCCTTTGCACTGGTCATGGGCAATGTGATCCAGGACCGCGCGACCGCCGTGGCGGTGCTGGGCCTGTTTGCCGTGGTGCAGATCATTGTGCACATGGTGTACTTCCTGCACATGAACGGCAAGATCCAGGGCGGCTGGACCATGCTGTCCACCATCTTCACGGTCGTCTTCGTGGCCATCGGCATTGCCGGCACGCTGTGGGTCATGTTCCACATGAACACCAATATGATGCCCAAGCATGAAATGCCCATGGCTCCCGCCATGTCGGCCCCTGCTGCAGTCACACCTTGACTCAGACACTGAAGAACTGGAGCGCCGCCGAGCGGCGCTCCCCCTTCGCCAAGGCGATGCTCATTTGCGTGGGCATCGCCTTGTTTTTAGGCTTCATGGCTTTGGGCAGCTGGCAGGTGCAGCGCCGCGCCTGGAAGCTGGACCTCATCGCGCGTGTGGAGCAGCGCGTGCATGCAGCCCCCGTGGCCGTGCCAGCACCTGGCCTGTGGCCGCAGATCGATGCCGCGGGCTACGAATACCTGCCGGTCCGGGCCCGCGGCCTGTGGCTGGAGAAGCAAAGCGTGCTGACCAAGGCCTTGACCGAAGACGGCGCGGGCTTCTGGCTCATGACGCCGCTGCAGCTGGACGACGGCACGCAGATCCTGGTCAACCGCGGCTTCACGCCCGAGAAGCTGCGCAGCCAATGGCTGAAGCAGATTGCCGAAGCCGGCCCGTCCGCCGAGACCATCACCGTCATTGGTCTGATGCGCATGAGCGAGCCCGGCGGCGGTTTTCTGCGCCACAACAATGCGGCCGCGGGCCAGTGGTTCTCGCGCGACGTGGCGGCCATTGCCAAAAGCCAGGGCCTGAGCCGGGCCGCGCCCTATTTCATCGATCTGGGCGTACCCGCCGGCAACCCGGCCCATGCGGACAGCGCGCCGGCGACTGCCGAGCTTCGCCCCGGCATGACGGTGATCCGCTTCTCCAACAGCCATCTGGTCTATGCGCTGACCTGGTACGGGCTGGCGGCCATGGTCGTGGTCGCGGCCTGGCTGGTGCGCAGGCACGACAGGGCCAAGGCCTGACCCCATCCGCCGACCAAGCGCCCCTCGGGGCGCTTTTTTCATCGCCGGGCCGCTTCGACACCCACCCTACACCAGAAAAGCATGGCCCCAGGGCGCCGCGCGGCAGCGGGCTCGGGGACAATTGCGCGGTGAGCAAAAATTCCGATTCCCTGTTCCGCGTACAGCGGCTGACCGAGCGGCAGAACATGCAGCTGCTGATCCAGCTGCGCTGGATTGCCGTGGTCGGCCAGGTGGTCACCATCTCCCTGGTGCACTATGGTTTTCACATCACCCTGCCCTTGCTGCCCATGGCTCTGGTACTGGTGGCGCTGGTGGCGACGAATCTGGCCTATATCTACTGGAGCCAGGGCCTGCGCCGGCCCGTGACCTCGCGCAGCCTCTTCTACGCGCTGCTGGCCGACGTGCTGGCCCTGACCATACAGCTGTACCTGAGCGGCGGCGCCAGCAACCCCTTCATCTACCTGTATCTGCTGCAGGGCATTCTGAGCGCCGTGCTGCTCAGGCCTTACTACACCTGGTGCGTGGTCGCAGCCTCCTTCGTGGGCGTCATCGGCCTGACCCTGTTCCACCAGCCGCTGCATGTGCAGTTCGAGAGCCAGGAAGGCCTGCCCAGCCTGTATGTGGTGGGCGTGCTGATCAGCTTCGCGCTGACCAGCATCCTGACCATCGTGTTCCTCACGCGCATCGTGGACAATCTGCGCCGCCGCGACACCCGCATCTCCGACATGCGCCAGCGCGCCAGCGAGGAGGAGCACATCGTGCGCCTGGGCCTGCTGGCCACGGGTGCCGCCCATGAGCTGGGCACGCCCATGGCCACCATGTCGGTGATTCTCGGCGACTGGCAGCATATGCGGGCACTGATGCAGGACCAGGACCTGCGCGAAGACCTGCAGGAGATGCAGCGCCAGCTGCTGCGCTGCAAGTCCATAGTCTCGGGCGTGCTGCTGTCGGCCGGCGAGACACGCGCCGAGGGCGCAGAAAGCACCACGTTCGTGAGCTTTGTGCAGGGCATAGTCAGCCACTGGCAAAGCCATAACAGCCTGGCCCATTTCGCACTCAACAACCGGGGCGTGGCGGACTTTGCCATGCTCTCGGATACTGCGCTGCAGCAAATGATTTGCAATTTGCTGGACAATGCGCTCGAAGCCTCGCCCGACTGGGTGGAGCTGAGCATGGACAGTGACAAGCAGCAGGTGCTGCTGCAGGTACGCGACCATGGGCCGGGTTTCGACGCTGCCGTGCTGCAGCAACTGGGCCAGTGCCATGTCTCCACCAAGCAGGAACGTCCGGGCCGGGGCCTGGGGCTGTTTCTGGTCATGAATGTGGCCCGCGCCCTGGGCGGCCAGGTTCAGGCCCGCAATCTGCCGGCCCACGAGGGCGGCGGAGCGCTGGTGGAAGTGCGCCTGCCCCAGTCGGCCATGGCGATTTGAAGCGTTTTTTGTTGCATGGAAGAAGATCGTTTATTGCTGCTGGTCGAGGATGACGCAGCGTTTGCCCGCACCCTCAAGCGCTCGTTCGAGCGCCGGGGCTATCGCGTGCTGCATGCCGTCAGCGGCGAGGAGCTGCAGGACCTGCTGACCCGGCACAGGCCGCGTTACGCGGTCATGGACCTCAAGCTGGCCGGCAATGCCTCGGGGCTGAACTGCGTGCAGATGCTGCACCAGCACAATCCCGAAGCGCTGATCGTGGTGCTCACCGGCTATGCGAGCATCGCCACGGCCGTGGAGGCCGTCAAGCTCGGCGCCTGCCACTATCTGGCCAAACCCTCGAACACCGACGATATCGAAGCCGCCTTCGGCCGCATCGAGGGCCGCACCGATGTGGAGGTCAGCAACCAGACCACCTCCATCAAGACCCTGGAGTGGGAACATATCCACGAAACCCTGGCCGAAACCGGCTTCAATATCTCCGAAGCCGCGCGCCGCCTGGGCATGCACCGCCGAACGCTGGCGCGCAAGCTCGAGAAGCGCCAGATCAAATAAGCATTTTTATAGCTGCTTGCGCTGGCTGCGCCTGGTTTCTCAATGGAAATCACACTACAACTCAGGCCGGGCATGCGCCAGCCACTATCCATAGCAGAGCAGCAAAGAAAAAGCCGACAGTTTTGACACTGTCGGCTTTTGCGTTTCGGCGGCGCGGCTTATTCGGCTACAGCCTGCTCGGGCGCCGACTTGGGCGAATCGTCCTTGGGCAGCTCGGTGATATCGAGCTTCACATCGCCCTTGCCCTCGTTGGCCGCATCGTCCCAGTCCACGGCCAGACGCCCGCCCTTGACCAGACGGCCGAACAGCAGCTCGTCGGCCAGAGAGCGGCGGATCGTGTCCTGGATCAGGCGCTGCATGGGGCGTGCGCCCATCAGCGGATCGAAGCCCTTCTTGGCCAGATGCTTGCGCAGAACGTCGGTGAAGGTGACCTCCACCTTCTTCTCGGCCAGCTGCTGCTCCAGCTGCAGCAGGAACTTGTCCACCACACGAAGAATAATCTGCTCGTCCAGCGGCTTGAAGCTCACGATCGCATCCAGGCGGTTGCGGAACTCCGGCGTGAACAGGCGCTTGATATCGGCCATTTCGTCGCCGGCTTCACGCGCATTCATGAAGCCGATGCTGGCCTTGTTCATGGTCTCGGCGCCCGCATTCGTGGTCATGATGATGATCACGTTGCGGAAGTCGGCCTTGCGCCCGTTGTTGTCGGTCAGCGTGCCGTGGTCCATGACCTGCAGCAGCACGTTGAAGATGTCCGGATGCGCTTTCTCGATTTCGTCGAGCAGCAGCACCGAATGCGGCTTCTTGGTGATGGCCTCGGTCAAGAGACCGCCCTGGTCGAAGCCCACATAGCCCGGAGGCGCTCCGATCAGGCGGCTGACCGCATGGCGTTCCATGTACTCGGACATGTCGAAGCGGATCAGGTCCACGCCCAGGATATAGGCCAGCTGCTTGGCGGCCTCGGTCTTGCCCACGCCCGTGGGACCCGAGAACAGGAAGGAGCCGATGGGCTTGTCCGGCTTGCCCAGACCCGAGCGCGCCATCTTCACGGCCGACGACAGCACCTCCAGCGCCTTGTCCTGACCGAAGACCACGCTCTTGAGGTCACGCTCCAGCGTCTGCAGCTTGCTGCGGTCGTCGTTGCTGACATTGGCGGGCGGGATACGCGCGATCTTGGCCACGATGGCCTCAATCTCGGCCTTGCCTATCATGCCCTTGCGCTGCTCCAGAGGAACAATGCGCTGGGCTGCGCCGGCCTCGTCGATCACGTCGATGGCCTTGTCGGGCAAATGACGGTCGTTGATGTACTTGGCCGACAGCTCGGCCGCGGCCTGCAGGGCTTCCTGTTCATACTTGATGCTGTGGTGCTCCTCGAAGCGCGACTTCAGGCCCTTGAGAATGTCCACGGTCTCGGCCACCGAGGGCTCGACCACATCCACCTTCTGGAAACGGCGCGACAGGGCCGCGTCTTTCTCGAAGATGCCGCGATACTCCGTGAAGGTGGTCGCACCTATGCAGCGCAACTGACCGCTGGACAGCGCGGGCTTGAGCAGATTGGACGCATCCAGCGTGCCGCCCGAGGCTGCACCCGCACCGATCAGGGTGTGGATCTCATCGATGAACAGAATCGCCTGAGGCTTGTCCTTGAGCGACTTGAGCACGCCTTTGAGACGCTGCTCGAAATCGCCGCGGTACTTGGTGCCGGCCAGCAGTGCGCCCATGTCCAGCGAATAGACCACGCCGTCCTTGAGCACCTCGGGCACCGTGCCTTCGGTAATGCGCCAGGCCAGGCCCTCGGCGATGGCCGTCTTGCCCACGCCGGCCTCACCCACCAGCAGCGGGTTGTTCTTGCGGCGGCGGCAGAGGATCTGGATGGTGCGCTCGACCTCGTACTCGCGTCCGATCAGCGGGTCGATCTTGCCCTCCTTGGCGGCCTGGTTCAGATTGAGCGTGAACTGCTCCAGCGGCGAAGCCTTTTCGCTGCGCTCACTGCCCGCGCCCTCTTCGCTCTCCGAAGGCGCTTCGGCCTTGGCGGGCTCGGGCGGCTCGCCCTTCTTGATGCCGTGGGCGATGAAATTGACCACGTCCAGGCGCGTCACCCCCTGCTGGTGCAGGTAGTACACGGCATGGGAGTCTTTTTCGCCGAAGATGGCCACGAGCACATTGGCACCCGTCACCTCTTTCTTGCCATTGCCCGTGGATTGCACATGCATGATGGCGCGCTGAATCACGCGCTGGAAGCCCAGCGTGGGCTGGGTGTCCACCTCTTCCGTGCCATCCACCTGCGGCGTGTTGTCCTTGATGAAGTTGGACAGCGACGAACGCAGGTCGTCGATATTGGCCGCGCAGGCGCGCAGCACCTCGGCTGCACTGGGATTGTCCAGCAGGGCCAGCAGCAGGTGTTCCACTGTGATGAACTCGTGGCGCTGCTGACGGGCCTCGACAAAAGCCATGTGCAAGCTGACTTCCAGTTCTTGAGCGATCATGTGCGACTCCTTTCGGCTTGCTTGGTAATACTTACTGCTACCTAATCTGGGGGCTCCCAGCGTTTATTCAACAGGCTCGTATGTGGCCTGCAGCGGATGCCCCGCCTTCTGGGCGGCCTGCAGCACCTGTTCGACCTTGGTCGCTGCCACATCCTGGGTATAGACGCCGCAGACGCCGCGGCCGTCCAGATGAATCTTGAGCATGATCTGGGTGGCGGTCTCCCGGTCCTTGCCGAAAAGTTCCTGCAACACCGCAATGACGAACTCCATGGGCGTGAAGTCGTCGTTGAGCATCACGACCTGGTACATGCGCGGCGGCTGCAGTCGCTGGCGGCGGCGTTCCAGCACCAGGGAATCACCATTGTCAGGCGGATTGCCGACTGCAGGCGAGACCGGGGGAATTGATGGGAGTTGGGTAGCCATGAAATCCATTCTAGCGAGCCATTGCGCTGTTTTTGCGCTGGCATATGCATAGCATTGTTAGGGATTTCAAGGCTGACGGATACAAATCCCGGCCCTAGGATGGAAATTCCGCCCCAACCCCGATGAGCAAAGCGCCTGCTGCTATGAATTCAGTCAGCAGGCGCGGCCCCGAAACAGCGCTTGCGGCGCGCTTTTGCCGCTTATTCGTAGACCACCTTGACCTGGCCCGCGCCGGCCGAGTCATACCAGGCGGCCAGCGCCGCGTCCGAGGGGTAGAAGCGGCTGCCCTCGCCCAGCGCCAGCTCGCAGGAGGCCGAACCGCGCTCGTCCTGGCAGACCAGGTCCAGCCTGACCTTCACGCCCCGCTGCAGCGGGCCGTTCTCGGTTTCCTCGACCTTGGCCGGGAACTGGCGCAGCAGCGCCGGCACATCGGGCATATGCTCGCCCACACTGACCTGCAGATAGCGCGCATAGCGGCAGCGCGCATCGGCCAGGCTCCACATCTGCTGCACCTTCAGGCGCAGGCCGCCGCTGAAGCGGTCGGGCTGCAGACGGCCCGAGACCACGACGAACTCGTCCTCCTTGAGCAGCTCGGCGCAGGCCGTCAGCACTTTCTCGTCGGCCGAGGCCTCGATCACGCCCGATTTGTCGTCCAGCGTGAAGATGCCCAGCTTGCCGCGCTGGCCGTTGATGGTGCGCAGGCCGCCGATGATGCCGGCCATGGTCTGGGGCTCGCGGCTGTCGCGCATCTCGCCTATGGGCGTGCGCACAAAGCGGCGCACCTCGGACTCCACCTCGTCGAACAGGTGGCCGGTCAGGTAAAAGCCTATGGCCGTCTTCTCCAGCGTCAGCTTTTCCTTCACGCCCCAGGGCAGCACGTCGGCCATGGGCGGCTCCGCCGTGCTCGAGCCTACAGCGTCGTCGCCCATCATGTCGAACAGTCCGCCCTGGTCGGCATTGGCGATCGAGGTGGCGGCAAAGCCGAAAGCCGTGTCCAGCGTCGCCATCAGCGATGCGCGGTTCATGTTGATGGAGTCGAAGGCGCCGCCCTTGATCAGGGCCTCCACCGTGCGCTTGTTGAGCTTGCTGCGGTCCACGCGCAGGCAGAAGTCGAACAGGCTCTTGAACGGGCCTTTTTCGTGGCCGTTGGGACCCGTGCCCTCGCCGTTGCGCGCCGCGACTATGGCTTCGATGGCCGCCTGTCCCGTGCCCTTGATGGCGCCCAGGCCGTAGCGTATGACCTTGTCGGTCACCGGCTCGAAGCGGTGCACACCGCGGTTCACGTCGGGCATCTCGAAGCTGATGCCCATCTTGAGCGCGTCCTCGTACAGCACCTTAAGCTTGTCGGTGTTGTCCATTTCCACGGTCATATTGCCGCAGTAGAACTCGGCCGTGTAATGCACCTTGAGCCAGCCCGTGTGATAGGCGAGCAGCGAATAGGCGGCCGCGTGCGACTTGTTGAAGCCATAGCCCGCGAACTTTTCCATCAGGTCGAAGACTTCGTCGGCCTTGGCCTCGTCGATGCCGTTCTTGGCTGCACCCTCGCGGAAGATTCCGCGGTGCATGACCATTTCCTCGACCTTCTTCTTGCCCATGGCACGACGCAGCAGGTCCGCGCCGCCCAGCGAGTAGCCACCCAGCACCTGGGCGGTCTGCATCACCTGCTCCTGATAGACCATGATGCCGTAGGTTTCTGCCAGCACCTTCTCCACCAGCGGGTGCGGGTACTCCACCACTTCCTGACCGTGCTTGCGCGCGATGAAGCTGGGAATCAGGTCCATGGGGCCGGGACGGTACAGGGCGTTCAGCGCAATCAGGTCTTCCAGGCGCGAAGGCTTGGCTTCCTTGAGCATCTGCTGCATGCCGCGCGATTCAAACTGGAACACGGCTTCGGTCTTGCCGTCGGAGAACAGCTTGTAGGTCGGGTAGTCGTCGAGCGGAATGTTCTCGAACTGGAAGTTTTCCTGGCCCTTGTGGCGCTTCATGATGAATTCGCGCGCGATCTCCAGGATGGTCAGCGTGGCCAGCCCCAGAAAGTCGAACTTCACCAGGCCGATGGCCTCCACGTCGTCCTTGTCGTACTGGCTCACCGCCGACTCGCTGCCGGGCTGCTGGTAGAGCGCGCAGAAATCGGTCAGCTTGCCCGGCGCGATCAGCACGCCGCCGGCGTGCATGCCGATGTTGCGTGTGATGCCTTCGACTTGCTGCGCGAGGTCGAGCAGTTGCTTGACCTCTTCTTCCTGTTCCATGCGCTCTTTCAAGAGCGGTTCTTCTTGAATCGCGTCGGCAATCGTCACCAGCTTGCCGGGTTTGAATGG